>SKMG01000441.1 GCA_007121175.1 Trueperaceae bacterium
GCGGCGCCGGGCGGGCCCATCCGGGCGGGGCCGACGCGGGCCGCCGCCCGCCGGTGCTCGCCGTCGGCCAGCGTGTCGCGCAGCGCTCGGGCGATCGTCTCCGCGTCGGCCTCGACCAGCCGCAAGGCTGGCCCGAGCAGGCGCTGCTGGTTGCGCAGGAAGGCGTGGCCGAGGTGTGGCGGCACGGCGAAGCTCACCACCGGCAACCCCAGGCCTGCCGCCTGCTCCTGCGCCGTGCCGGTCGTGCCGAGCACCGCCCGGGCACTGGCCAGCACGTCGGCGAAGCGCCCTTCGAGCCACCACACTTCCGCGCCGTGCTCGCTCTCGCTCGGCGCCTTGGAGCCGGCCGGCTCGGACGCGGTAGCGTGCCACGCGGGCGCATCGCGGGAGGACGTGACGTCCGTGCTGCGCCAGGCCGCCAGCAGGCCCGGGACCCGGCGCGACGTCGGCTGCCAGCCGGCCACCGGGGCGGGCGGACCGTGCGTCCAGGCGACGAGGCCGAGGACGGGTCCGAGGCGCTGCAGCGCAGCGAGCATCAGGCGCACGCTCGAGACCGCGTACGAGCGGCTTCCGGGCAGGAGTGCGACCACCGTTCGCTCCGCCGGAATCGCGATGGGGCACGCGCCGGCCACCGCGTCCATCATCGGGTTGCCCAACCAGCGCGCGTTCCGCACGCCGCGTTGCCGCAACCAGGCCGCGGTCGGCTCATCGCGCGCGTACACGGCTAGCACGCGTCCGCGCATCAGTCGCCGCTCGGGCCAGCGAATGCGCTCCATGAACGCCCGCTGCCACGCCACACGATGGCTGCCGTCGTCCATCCACACCGACACCAGCGTCTGCACGACGCTCCGGGGTGCGGGTGTCAGCGACGACAGCGCGTGGGCGTACACATCGCCCACCACCAGAACCCGATCGGGCCGCTGGCTGCGCAGCGCCCGCAGCTGCTCGAGCGTGGTGCGCACGAGCCCGGCGCGCAGGTCGGCGAGCGCCGCGCGAGGGTGATGCACCGTCAGGCCGCCTGACGGTAGCTCGACACGTGGTCCGAGGCACGGCACGCCGATCGAGTCATAGGCGGCGCCCGCGCCGACCAGTGGCAGCGCCTCGAGCTCGAGCTCGGGGCGCAGCGCCCGGAGGGAGTGCGCCAGCAGAGCCCCCACCTGATCCTCGCCGTGGCCGTTCGAGACGATCAGCCAGCGCTCGGCGCGCTCGCCGGCGCCCACGATCAGGGGACGTCGTCTCTGCGGCTCAGGTTCGGCCCCTCACCCCAGTGGAGCTTCAGCCGCAGCACGTCGAAGGCCCCGCGCTCGCTGGCAATCAGCTGCAGCGCATGGCGAGCGGCGCGGATCTCGATGTGATCGCCGCGGCGCAGATCGACGCGCTCCTGGCCATCGAACACGATGGCCATCTCGTCGACGGGGCTCAAGAGCTCGAGGCCGATGACGCTCTGCCCCGAGAGCACGATCGGCCGGTCGGTGAGGCTGTGCGGCGCGATTGGCGTGACCACCATGGCACGAAGGTCCTGGCTCAGGATGGGGCCTCCGAGTGACAGCGAGTACGCCGTCGAACCGACCGGCGTCGACACGACCACACCGTCAGCGCGGTACTCGCTGGCGAGGTGGCCGTCGACCGACAGCCGCAGTCGCGCCAGCCGCGTCATGACGCCTTGGGTGAGCATCACGTCGTTGAGCGCATGTCGCTCGAAGCCGTCGCCGCGCAGCCGCACCTCGAGCATCATCTTGGGCGACACCGGCCAGTCCGGGACATAGCCGCCGCGGGCGTAGCGCTCGACTTCCTCGGCTCCGAACGAGGCCAGGAAGCCGAGCTTGCCCAGGTTCACGCCGAGCACCGGCGTGTCCGCGCCCACGAGCCGGCGCGCGGTCGAGAGCAACGTGCCGTCGCCACCGACCGCCACCACCAGGTCCGCGTCGTACTCGCGGAGCGGCCGCTCGCCGGCCAGGTCGAGCACCACCTCGACGCCGCTCGCGCCGAAGGCGTCGGCGAGGCGGACGGCGACCGGATGCGCCGCCGGCTTGAAGCGCGTGCTGACCACCAGCACGCGGCCCAGCTCAGAGGCCCGGCGGCCGAAGCGCGTGGGCGTCATGCGTCGACTCCGTCGCCGTCGGGCACCGAGCCCTCGCGCGCTGAGCCCTCGCGCGCTGAGCCGTCGCCCCGCTCGGGATTCTCTCGGCGGTCGCCGGGAGCCGCAGCGCGGCGCGGCACGACGCCCCGTTCGGCCAGATGCCGCAGCACCACCTCGACCACCTCGTCGAGGTCGAGTCCCTCGGTGTCGATGTGTTGCGCGTCCGGGGCAGGTTCTGACTGCCTGGCGTCGAGCTGGTCGCGTCGCGCGATCGCCCCTGCGACCGCCTCGAGGTCGGCCGAGCGCTCGCCGACGCGCCGGCGCGCCCGCTCGCGCGCCGAGGCGGTCAGGAAGAACTTGTGCCGAGCTTCGGGGAACACCACTGCGCCCATGTCGCGACCGTCGATCGCGAACGGCGGCGGTACTTCACGCAGCTTCGCCGAGACCCAGTCGCGCACGCGAGGGTGAGCGGCGACGAACGAGACGTTGGCATCCACCGTGTCGGTGTGCACCGCTGCGCTGACGTCGTGCCCGCCGATGCGGACCCGGTTCTCGTGCAGGCCGGGTTCGAGCGTGATCGCGTGGGAGGACAGCGCCGCGAGGATGGCCGCCTCGTCGCGCGGATCGGCGCCCGAGCGAGCGGCCACCAGGGTCGCGGCCCGGTAGAGCAGGCCGCTGCTCACGAAGGGCATGCCGAGGAGCCGCGCAACGCGTTGAGCGACCGACGACTTGCCGGCGGCGGCGGGTCCGTCGAAGGTGATCACGGCTCCGGAGTCGCGCCCGGGCAGCGTCACGCGATCGCCTCCACGCCGACCCCGGCCCTGCGCAGGTCATCCCAGAAGCCGGGGTAGGTCTTCGAGACGCAGCCTGGGTCGTCGATGACCAGGCCGCTCCACCGCACGCCGGCCACGGCGAAGGCCATGGCCATGCGGTGGTCGCCATAGGTCGCGACCGTGCCGGGGTTGGGGGGCCTCGGCAACGGCTGCACGCTGAGGCCGTCGTGCCGCTCCTCGACCTGCGCGCCGAGCCGCCGCAGTTCGATGGCGAGCGCCCGCAGCCGGTCGGTCTCCTTGATGCGCAGGTTCCAGACGTTGTCGATGTGCACCGGCGACGACGCACCGAGCGCGAGCACCGCCAGGGTCTGCGCCTGGTCGGGACAGGCGTTGAGGTCGAAGCGGCCGCCACGCAGGCGGCCGAGCGGCGGGCCCTCGACGACCAGCGCGTCCGCGCCGCGGACGACGCGGCAGCCCATCGCTTCGAGCACCTCGAGCAGCGCCACGTCGCCCTGCGAGCTCTTCGCCCCGAGCCCGCGGGTGGTGGCGCGGCCGCCGCACAGCGCAGCCGCCGCCCAGAAGTACCCCGCCGCCATCGCGTCACCCTCGACGGCGTAGCGGCGGGCCCGGTAGCGTCCGGGTGGGACGTGAAAGCGCCGGTAGCCGTCGCGCTCCACCCGTGCACCGAAGGCCTCCATCACCGCCAGGGTGAGGTCGACGAACGGCTTGGACTGCAAGCTGCCGGTCACTTCGAGCGTGACGCCCAGGCGAGCGTACGGGGCCGAGAGCAGCAGGCCGGACAGGAACTGCGACGAGCGATCGCCGGCCACGGTCGCGACGCCTCCTGGCAGCCCGTCGGCCTCGACGACCACCGGCGGGCAGCCGTTGCCACGCTCGCTGCGCGCGTCGACGCCGAGCGACCGCAGCGCCGCGAGCTGATCCTCGATCGGCCGCTCGCGCATCCGCTCGGTGCCGTCGAGCCGGAAGCGACCCCGGCCGAGACCGACCGCAGCCGTCAAGAAGCGCAGCGCCGTACCAGAGAGGCGCACGTCGAGCGAGCAGTCGGTCACCGGCCAGCGGCCGGAGACTCCGACCACCGCGATGTCCTCCCCACCCTCCCTCGCGCCTCGGCTCTCGACGCTCGCGCCCAGGCGGACCAGGGCGGTGGCCATCACCGCGGCGTCCTCCGCCACCAACGCCCCCTCGATCACGCTCTCGCCCTCGGCGAGCGCGGCGACGAGCAGCGCCCGGTTGGTGATGCTCTTGGAGCCGGGCACCACCAGGTCGACGTCGAGTGTCACTGGCGGGAGGAGAGCGAGGCGACCTCCTGGCATGGTCGTCGACCAGGGTACACCGTGACGGCGGGCCGCCGGTGGAGCCGCCGGACCCCTGCCCCGTGCTGGTGCAGAGCCGCCGCGCCCTGTGTTCTCCGAATCGTGCGGCGTATTACACCCACAACGCCGTTCTAGCACTCGCTGCGGCAGGCGTCGCGAGACCGACCGACCGCACGACGCCGCCGGGTCTGATAGCATGCGTTCGCTCGCGGCACGACCACGCCCGTGCTGCGCCGAGGAGAACCATGAAGAAGGACATCCACCCCAAGATCGTTCCCTGCAGGATCATCTGCGAGGGCAAGGTGGTGCTCGAGACCTACAGCACGCGTCCCGAGATCCACGTCGACGTCTGGTCCGGGAACCACCCGTTCTACACCGGACAACAGCGCTTCATCGACACCGAAGGTCGCGTCGAGAAGTTCCAGAAGCGCTTCGGTGACTCGTACCGCAAGCGCAAGTAGGCAGGCCCACCGCCGCTGGCGCAGCGCAGCGGGTCACGGATGAGCGCTCAGGCCCGTACCGATGCCGCGACGCGCGTGCCCTCTCCGGGCTCGCTGGTGACCTCGAACCACCCGCCACGGTTCTCGACGCGCTCGCGCATCTGCTTGAGCCCTAGGCCGCCTGCGCTGGTGACGCGGTCGTCCACGGCGCCTGGGTCGAATCCGATGCCGTCGTCGGCGATCTCGATCGCCACCATGCCGCTTCGGTCGACTTCGAGCGTGATGGTCACCGTCCGCGCCCCGGCGTGCTTAGCGACGTTGTTCATCGCCTCCTGGAAGATCCTGAACATGACGGCTTCGGACTTGAGGCTCAGCTCCGGCAGCGGCGGGATGTTCAGTTCCACCACCATGTCGTTCTGCTGACCGAAATCGAGCGCGTACCTGCGGAGCGTCTCGACGAAGCCGTGGCGCTCGAGGTCCACGGGCCTCAGGGCGAAGATCGAGCGGCGGATCTCGCGGATCATCTCGCGGATGGCGCCGCGCGCCGCCTGGAGTTCGTTGTGGGCGGCCTTGGGGTCGCGCTCGAGCAGTCGCGAGATCAGGTCGAGCTTGAGGCCCGCGAAGGCCAGTGACTGCGCCACCCCGTCGTGGATCTCACGCGCGATGCGGTTGCGTTCCTCGACGATCGCGAGCTCCTCGGACTGCAGGTAGGCGCTGGCATTGGCCACCGCGAGGCTCAACTGGCCTGCGAGCAACCCCAGGAACGGCAAGCTGGCGTCGCTGCCTCGCCCCGGCTCGTCGTGCGCCAGCACGATCACCCCGAGCAGCCGCTCGTCGCTCGAGAGCGGCAGCAGTACGGCGCTGCCGGCGTCCTCGAGCAGCGGCCCACCGCTGCGTCGCTCGCCGCTGGCGAGCGCGGCCAGCACCAACGGATCACCCGCGTCGGCGGCGCGCCCCACCAAGCCCTCGCCGCGCCTCAGCGGCAGCGGCGGCGGCCGCCACGGCTCGAAGTCGTTGCCTCGCCGGCGCACCGCGACGCGCAGGTCGAGCGTGCCGTCGTCGTCGCACAGGTAGACGCCTGCGCGCTGGGCACCGACGCGGGCCGCCATGCGCGACACGAGCGTGGAGAGCAGCCGGGCCAGGTTGCCCTCGGCGCGGATCGAACGGTCGACCTCGAAGAGCGTCAGCAGGTCCCGGGTGCGGCCCTGCACCGCCTCGGCCGCCGCCGAGAAGTCGGCGGCCAGAATACGCAGCGTCTCGAGCTGCTTCTCGTCGGGGGCAGCATCGAAGCTCGCCTGGAGGCTGCCCTCGTGCTCGCCGCCCCAGCGCAGGGCCAACACCACGGTCGTCGCGCCGCTGGGGTCCTGGATCACCTCGGTGTCGCGCTCGCTGCGCTGCACCGAGGCGTCGCGGCGCAGCGCCATGCGCTGCGCAGTGGCTTCGGCGGCGCCCAACAGCTCGTCGGCGTGGACCGACACGACGCCGGAGCCGACGACCACGGCCGCCAGTCGAGCCCCGGTTGCCTCGCGCACCCCGCGGCTCGCCGCCTCGACCGCGTGCTCGAGATCCGGGGCGCTGGCGAACTGCTCGGTGACGCGCTGCAGCGCGCCGAGCACCGCGTGGGCGTCCTGCAGCTCGCGGAAGAGCCGCTGCAGCTCGACCTGGGCCCGCTCGCGTGAGCGCACCTCGAGCGCGATCCACGTGAGCGTCACGTAGGTGACGATCGAACCGACCACGCTGTAGAACAGGAGCTGCGACCAGAACTGCCAGGCCGCTCCGCCGAGCGGCACCACCAGCAGCTGGTGCACCAGCACCACCCCGATGATCGCGATCGGCAGCCAGATCCTCGCCAAGCGGACCTGCGCGTACAGGCTGCGGCGCGGTGCCCGGACCGCCTCATCGAGGTGCCCGAGCTCTTGCCTCACGCCCGCCGAAACCGTCATGTAGCCAGGCTACCACCCGCACTCTCTCGCCTCAGACGTACGTACTGCACGTCCCCCGGCGGAGCGCACCGTGGCGCGGCCGCTCCGCTCGCCGCCGCAACGCAGCCGCCGCGATGCCGCCGCCGGAGCCGCCGGCGCCGCGGCGCAGGACGGCGCCGGCGGCGGGCTGCAGGTACACTGCCCCTCATGACCGATGGTGAGCGCTCGCAGCTCGCGCCCCCGCCTGCCCAAACACCGGCCTTGGAGCGTGGGCCGCGCGCCTCGGTCGAGCGCGACGGCGTCACCTTCACGCTGCTCGGCACTGCCCACGTCTCCTCCGCCAGCGCCGCCGAGGTGGAGCAGGAGATCGCCTCCGGCGCCTACGACGCGGTCGCCGTCGAGCTCGACGCCGCCCGTCACGTCGCGCTCACCGACAACGAGCGGTGGGCCAAGGTCGACCTGTTCGAAGTGCTGAAGCAGGGGAAGATGGGAATGGTCGCCGTGAGCCTGGCCCTCGGCGCCTTCCAGCAGCGGCTCGCCGACCAGCTCGGCATCGAGCCGGGCGCCGAGATGCGTGCGGCGGTGAACGGCGCGGCCGCGCACGGCCTGCCGCTCAAGCTGATCGATCGCGACCTCGGCGTAACGCTCAAGCGGGTCGCAGCCAGCGTGCCGTGGTGGCAGCGCCCGGCCCTGATCATGGGCGTGGTCGCGAGCGTGTTCTCGCGCGAGAAGATCGACCCCGCCGAGATCGAGCAGCTGAAGCAGGGCGACGTGCTCGAGGCGACCTTCGCCGAGTTCGCCGAACGCGATCGCGGGCTCTACGCGCCGCTGATCAGCGAGCGCGACCGCTACATGGCGCGCCAGCTGGAGCTGCAGGTGCTGGCGCTGCCGCCTGCCGAACGACCGCGATCGGTGCTGGTCGTGATCGGCGCCGGGCACCTCGCCGGCCTGAAGCAGGAGCTCGAGCCTCGGTCGGCCCGCGAGTCGAGCGAGGGATCGCCCCAGCGCAGTGTGGCAGCCGACCTCGCCGAGCTCGAACGGAGCCCACCGCGCCATCCGCTGATGCGACTGCTGCCCTGGCTGCTGGTGGCGGCGATCCTGCTGGGATTCTACATCGGCTTCAGACGCGAACCCGACCTGGGGCTGCGGCTGCTGCTCGAGTGGGTGATCATCAACGGCGGACTCGCCGGCCTCGGCGCGGCGATCGCGCTCGCGCACCCGCTCACCATCCTCGGCACGGCGCTCGCTGCGCCCTTCACCTCGCTCAACCCGCTCGTCGGCGCCGGCTTCGTCGCCGCCGGACTCGAGCTGTGGCTGCGCAAGCCGAGCGTCGGCGACTTCCAACGCCTGCGCTCTGACGTGACCCGGGCGCGCGGCTGGTGGTCGAACCGGGCCGCGCGAGCGTTCCTGGTGTTCGTGCTGGCCACCGTCGGCTCGGTCCTGGGGACCTACCTGGGCGGCTTCAGGATCCTCGACGGCCTGCTGCGCTGAGCCGAGCCGAGGGGAGCCGAACGCCCGACCCCGCACCCGACCGGGGCCCTCCGACGGCTCACGGCGCGCCCTGCAGCGCCCATTCGGCGTAGCCGTCGACGAAGGTGAACGAAGTGTCGGCCGCGCCCTCGTCGAGCACGTACGCGATGAAGTCCAGCACGTCGTCCTCGCTGGAAGCGTCGAACACCTCGCCGCCCGAGAGCCCCGCGAAGCGCCCACTCTCGGGCACCGGCAGCACCTCCTCGGCAACGTCGGCCACCGACCGTAGCTCGCGCAGCAGGCGGTCGACCAGGACCTCCGGCTGGGCGAGGTCGCGCGGCGTGAAGAGCAGTCGTTCGGTCTCGAGCGCCAGCAGGTCGACGTCGCGCCCGATCAGGCGTCGCAGCTCATCGGCGCTGCCGGCGACCTCGAGGGTGCGCACCGCCTCCGCCTCGAGGCCGTCTCCCCCGGCCCTGACCGCCAGCGCGTAGCGGCCGCTCGGCAGCTGTTCGGGCAGCTCCAGCCGGGCGACCTGCACCACGAAGCCGATGGCTCCCATCGGCACGTCCACCATCTGGTCCGCGACAGCGATCACAGCGCCGACGTCGTCCTCCAAGCGGGCGCGCAGCTGCAGGGTCCGCGGCAGCGAATCGCCCTCGGTCGTGACCTCGAAGGTGACCACGAGCGGATCGCCGGCCCTCGCGGACTCGAGCACCGGTCCGCGCCGGCCGAGCCGCACACCGAGATCGCCGGTGATGGCGATCGGCGGCAGCGGCGCGCGCAGCGCTACGGCGCGCTCGCTGGCCTCGCGCACCCGGGCCGGATCGGCCGCCGGCGCCTGAGGATGCGCCGCGGCCAGTTCGGCGTAGCGCTCGAACGCGGCGGCGGCGGCCTCCCGGTCGCCGCGCGCCTCCTGCAGCAGCGCCAGCGCGAAGGGCACGCCGACGGCCGCCGGGTAGCGCTCGAGCGCTTCGACGAGGTCGGCGATCGCCTCGGGGTCGACGTGCGGATCCGAGCGCAGCGCCTCGCGGTAGCTGGCGAGGGCGGCATCGAGCCGGTCGGTCACGACCTGCACGAGTCCTAAGTTGTAGCGCGCGATGAACTGTCCGGGCTCGAGCTCGAGGGCGCGCCGACTCGCGGCCTCCGATCGCTCGAGGAACCCGAGCAGGTAGAGCGCCCAGCCGTAGTTGGTCCAGTACAGATCGCTCTGGTCATCGAGCTCGAGCGCCACCACCAGCGCCTGCGCCGCGCCCAGCGCGTCGCCTTCGTCGAAGGCCAGGAACGAGCGGCGCTCGAACGAGTAGGTGAGGTACGGAGCCACCCGGCCGAGGCGCTCGAGCAGGGCCGCCTCGTCGGCCGGCTCGCCCGCCAGATTGGCGGCTACCGACGCCAGCAGCAGGCCCGCCGGGCTGGCCGCTGGGCTCGCCAGCACGCGCTCGCGGTCGCGAGCGGCGCCCTCGTCGTCACCGACGGCGTGGCGGAAGGCCGCTCGGGCGGCCCAGCCGACGTCGTAGTCGGGCTGCTCCACCGCGCGATCGAAGGCGCTCGCAGCTGCCACCGGATCTGCCTCGCTATAGGCGATGGTTCCCGCCCAGGCGTGGCCGACGGGCAGGCCGGCGTCGGCGAGCGCGGAGAACGCCGCCGCGGCGCCCGGCAGGTCGCCGAGGTTGAGCGTCACCACCGCCCGGGTCGCCAACTCATCGAGGTCCGCGCCCGCGGGGTCGAACGGAGCGTCCAGCGTGGCGGCCTCGAGCGTCGCCACCAATTGCTCGACGCGCGGCGGCAGCGGCGCCTCGCCCCGCGCCTGCTCGAGCGCGTCGAGCGCCTCGAAGGGCAGGCCCGCGGCTACCAGCGCGAGCGCGCGCCCGAGCGCACCGTCGACGCCTGCCATGTCGAGCTCGGGCACCGCGTCAGCGGTACGGCCCAACCAGCGCCCTACCAGAACGGCGGCGCGCGCTGCGAGCTCCCCCGGGTCGGCGCGGTCGCCGCGGAGGGTCGCACGCCGCTCGGCGCTCGAGTGGTCGAGCTCGAGCAGCAGCACCAGGTCGTCGCCTTCAGCCCGCAACGCGCCGACGAGCGCCGCGTCCGCGCCGCTCGCACCACGGAGCAGCCAGGCCCCGTCGCGGCTCGATAGGCTCGGGTCGTCGATGAACACCACCGGGTTGACGAAGCCGCTCGGCGCCGCGAGGGGCACCACCAACGCGGGCGCGGCCCCCGGGCCGATCACCTCCGGGCCGAGCGCACGGGCCACGCGATCGGCCATCACGCTGCCCAAAGCGGGATCCTGGGCGTCGAACGGGTGGACGATCAGCGTCGCCGCTGCCACCACCCCGAGCGCGGCGAGAAGAATCGTCAGGAACAGTGCTCGCATGCAGTGACCTCCGACTGCGGTCACGCTAGCACGGGCTTGGATGAGCGTTTGGGAGCGCTCACTCCAAGAGCGACTCGAACTCGTCGAGCAGCGCCTCGGCCTGCTGGGCACCGCGGCACACCACCAGGATGGTGTTCTGCCCGGCCAGCGTCCCGACGATCTCGTCGCGGTCGAGCTTGTCGACCACGTAGGCGATGCCCGCCGCGTGCCCCTCGTCGGTGGTCACCACCAGCAGGTTCTCGCCGCGATCGAGGTCGCGCACGAAGAGCTTGAAGCGCTGCGCGAGCTCCCCGACCACGTCCTCCTGCGCCGCCAACGGCGTCGAGCGATAACGGTGCTGGCCGTTGCCGGCCGGCAGCCGCACCAGCCGCAACTCGTTGACGTCGCGGCTGATCGTCGCTTGCGTGACGTTGATCCCGCGCCGCGACAGGTGCTCGGCGATCTCGGCTTGGGTGGAGATGAACTCGCGTTCGACGAGCTCTTCGATCACGCGCTGTCGGTACTCTTTACTCGGCATATACATGCATTATGACCCGCCGCGGCCGGCCGTGCGAGCACCTCGGCGCCCCGCCGTGCGATCAGTCGTCGTCGGCCAGGAAGTCGGCTCGGGAGACCGTGAAGCTCGGCTCCTCGCGCCGCCGCTCCTCGATCACGTGACGGCGCAGCTCGTCCCAGGCCGGCAGGTCGTCGCCCCAGCGGATGCCGCGGCCGAGCCTGAGCTCGTGCATGGCGATGGTCACGGTATTGCGGGTGTCGGGCTGCTCGTCGATCGCGAGCGTGGTGGGCACGCCGCCCTTGAGCTGCGCGGCGCGGCGCGCCACGATCATCGAGAGCCGGTAGCGGGAGTCGGTCAACGTCATGAGGCGATCGAAGCCTTCTTGTGCCATGCGTCCTCCGGAGGCGAGCGCCTCAGGCCGGTCGGCCGTCTCGCGGCGGCCAGCGGGCCGCCGTCGCGCTCGCGTCGTGCAGTGTAGCAGGTCGCCGCTGCGCTAGGTGGCGCGCAGCAGCGCCGCCTCGGCCTCGTCGCCGAGCCTGCTCGCGCGCAGCCGCTCGGCGCGGACCACGGCCTTGAACGCCGTCACCGCCGCGTCGAGCGAGTCGTTGACGATGAGGTAGTCGAACTCGCGCACCGCCCGCAACTCCTTGCGCGCACGCTCCAGGCGGCGCTGGATCTTGGCCTCGCCGTCGGTGCCGCGGCCGCGCAGGCGCCGCTCGAGCTCGGCCACCGACGGTGGGGCGATGAACAGCATCACCGCCTCCGGACGCTTCTCGCGCACCTGCCGCGCCCCCTCGAGCTCGATCTCGAGCAGCACGTCGTGTCCTGCACTCAGCGCAGCGTCGACCGGGGCTGCGGGGGTGCCGTAGTAGTCGCCCACGTACTCGGCATGCTCGAGCAGCGCATCGCGTTCGAGTAGCGCCCGGAAGGCGGAGCGATCGAGGAAGTGGTAGTCGACGCCGTCGACCTCGCCTTCGCGCCGCAGGCGGGTGGTGGCCGAGATCGAGTAGTGGATCTCCCCGAGGTCGGGGATTGCCGCATGCCGGATGGTGCCCTTGCCCACTCCCGAGGCGCCGGTCATGACGAAGAGGATCGCGTTCGCTGCTCTCAACGGCTCACCCGGGCGCGGCGTCGCCGGGCTGACGGCCACAGCTGGACCGCGACGCGCCCCGCACCGCCAGGACGGTACCACGCGCCGGGTTCGGCGCCAGCCCGGAAGTCCGCGCCCCCGGCGCGATCGGCGCCAGCCCCGGAGTCGGCGCCGAGCTGGCGTCGGCAGCGAGCGGTGCCAGCGACCGGCCGCGGTGGTACGATTCGCTCCCGTGAAGGGTCCGCAGGACACCAAGTACGTCTTCATCACGGGAGGGGTCGTCTCGAGCCTCGGGAAGGGCATCGCGACCTCCAGTATCGGAACACTGCTCCGCGCGCGCGCCTACCGCGTCAGCGCCGTCAAGATCGACCCGTACATCAACGTCGATGCGGGCACCATGCGCCCTTACGAGCACGGCGAGGTGTTCGTGACCGATGACGGTGCCGAGACCGACCTCGACATCGGGACCTACGAACGCTTCCTCGATATCGACTTGGGGCGCGAGAACAACGTGACCACCGGGCAGGTCTACCAGGCCGTGATCCAGAAGGAGCGCCAGGGCGTCTACCTGTCGCAGACCGTGCAGGTGATCCCGCACGTCACCGACGAGATCAAGTCGCGCATCTACCAAGCCGGCGAGGGCGTCGAGATCCTGCTGGTCGAGGTCGGCGGGACGGTCGGCGACATCGAGTCGCTGCCGTTCCTCGAGGCGATCCGGCAGATCCGCTTCGAGGTCGGCCGCGACCGCTCGCTCTACCTGCACGTGACGCTCCTGCCCTACCTCGGCAGCAGCGGGGAGTACAAGACCAAGCCGACGCAGCACTCGGTCGCGACCTTGAGAGGCTTCGGCATCCAGCCCGACGGGCTCATCCTGCGCAGCCGCACGGCGTTGCCGGCCGAGGCGCGCAACAAGATCGCGCTGTTCACCAACGTCGAGGCCGACGCCGTGTTCAGCGCCTACGACGCCGATTACGTCTACGCGGTGCCGGAGATGCTGGAGCAGCAGGGCATCGTCAAACTCCTCGAGCGGCACCTGAAGCTCGAGCGCGTCACGCCCGAGCTGCGCGTGTGGCACGAGGCGGTGCGGGTGCTGCGCCAGCCCGAGACGAACGTCTCCATCGGCGTGGTGGGCAAGTACGTCGCGATGCCCGATGCCTACCTCTCGCTGATGGAAGCGCTCAAGCACGCGGGCATCGCCAACCGGGCGCGCGTCGACATCGAATGGGTCTCCGCCGAGGCGGTCGCCGAGGGCGACCTCGAACAACTCTCCGCCTTCGACGGCATCTTGGTGCCCGGCGGCTTCGGCGTTCGAGGCATCGAAGGCAAGGTGCGCGCGGCGCGCTTCGCGCGCGAGGGCGGCATCCCCTACCTCGGGATCTGCCTGGGTCTCCA
>SKMG01000178.1 GCA_007121175.1 Trueperaceae bacterium
CGCCGTGCGGTGCTCGAGGAGCTCGGCGGGCGGCTGGCGCGGTCTCGGGCGTTGCCCGGTGCTGCGGAGCTGGTCGAGGCCGCGGCCGCCGCCGGCCTGCGTTGCGCCGTGGTCTCGAACTCGCCCGCTGGCGTCGTCGAGGCCAGCCTCGCGCCCCACCCGTGGGCGCGCCACCTGCGCGTACGAGTCAGCGCCGACGACGCCAGCAACCCGAAACCGGCGCCGGACCTCTACCTCGAGTCGCTGCGGCGGCTCGCGCTCAGCCCCGGCGAATGCGTGGCGCTCGAGGACAGCCCAGTGGGCGCCCAGGCGGCCATCGCCGCCGGCCTCCTCTGCCTGGGCGTAGCGCACGACGCCGCGCAGGCCGCGGCCCTGCGGCAGGTGACGCCCCACGTGCTGCGGTCGCTCGGCGCCGCGCGGCACTGGCTGGCGCTGGACGGAAGCAATGACGCCAGCGGCTGAGCCGCGCTAGCGGTCCGCCTGGCGACCGCCCGGGCCGAACCGGCGAATGCCGTACACCACCCAGAACACGGTGAGCGCGCCGGTGAAGAGCAGCACCGGTAGCGGACCGAACTGCGCGATCAGCGGGATCGACGCGGCGGTGAAGAGACCGCCGCCCACCACCGGCTCGAACAGGAGCTGCTTGTAGCCGAAGGCCTCGAGGCCGCCCGAGCGGTTCTCAGGGTCGGCGATGCGCATCAGCAGCAGACCCGTGACGGTCATGCCCATCGACTGACCGAAGTCCCCGAGGCCGCGTTCGAACGGATGCTCGGGGATGATGCGCGGTGCGAGCAGCAGGTAGGCAGCGACGTTCCAGACGATCGCCGCCGCCGCGAGCAGCGCGAACGGCGCGAGGTTGCCGCCCAGCGCCTCGAGCGACAGGGTAGCGAGCGCCGCGACGATGATCAGGTCCAGCGACAGGCCACCGATGCGGTTGATCAGCTTGCGATCGACCATGGCCGCCTGCCCGGTCCGCTCGAGCACCAGCTGGAGCACCACGCCGCCCAACATCGCCAGCGGGAAGAGCGGCATGTGCACCAGCAGCTCCACACCGCCCTCGCCGCCCCAGGTCGCGAGCTCGAGCGCTGCCAGGCCCTGCTGGAAGAGCCAGCCCAGGCTGATGGCGATCGCCACGTAGCCGACGTGGATCGAGAGCGGATCGGTCGTCTGCTGCTCCTGCCTGGCCACCCGCTCGCGCTCGTCGATGTCGTCGAGGTCGTCGTCGGTGGCGGCGCGCGCCGCTTCGACCGGGTCTCCGGCTTGGTTCAGGGTGATCCGCCCGCTGCGTACGCCCCAGTTCACCAGCACCGTGCCGAGCAGCACGCCAGCGACCAGGCCGACCGTAGCCAGGCCCAGGGCGAGGTCGGCACCCTCCGGGAAGCCGAACGCCTCGAAGGTCTCGGCCAAGCCCGCCGCGGTACCGTGGCCGCCCTCGAAGCCGATCTCGATGAGCGCACCGGCGATCGGATCGAGGCCGAACACGGGCGTCAGCAGCAGCAGCGCCAGCCCGATGCCGACGACGTACTGGCCCCAGGCGATCGATTGGCCCAGCGCCACCTGAGGGCCGGCGATGCGCCAGATGTCGCGCACGCTGGGGATGAACTTGCCGATGAACAGCGCGGCGAACACCACGCTGATCAAGAGACTCGGGAGTGCCGCCCAGACCTCGAGCACGCTCGCGGGCAGCATGCCCTGGTGCCAGCGCTCGCCGAGTCCGAGCAGCCGTGCGAGGCCCCCGAGCACCTGGGGGCCGAGCAGCAGCCCCAGTACCCCGGCGATCACCGAGGCGGGCAAGAACAGCGCACGGAACAGCGGCAGCGCGTTGCGCAGCAGCTTCGCGGCCACCAGCAGCAGACCGGCCACCAGCAGCGAGACGAAGACCTCGGAGACGGACATGGTCCTCCTTGGCGCTCGGGCCGCACGGGGCGCGGCCGGTACGGCGCCCAGTGTACGGGCTCAGACCCTCGCGCTGCACCGCCGGCGTGCGCTAGCCTCGGAGCGTGCTGGCCCTCTCGCTCCCGAGTTCGTACCTGTCCGGCTCCACCGACCTCGATACCGCCTTCGTCTGGCACTCCATGCTCGGCCCGCCGGAGCGAGCGCTCCCGGACCTGGCCGAGCTCGGCGTGAAGGCTATCGAGATCAGCGACGTGCGCGGCCAGACCGAGGCCGCCGTGGTGTCGCGCGCCCTGCTCACGGTCACCGACGCCGGTCTCCTCCCCCACGCACACCTCTACCTGCCCCGCGGTTTCGATCAGGCGCGGCCCCCAGAGCCGCTGATCGAGGCAGTGCGCGGCCTCGCCCGAGCCCGGAACGCTCGGCAGCAGCTGGCGGCCTGCGCGGTGCACGGCCACCATCGTGACAGCCCAGAGACGACGGCGGCGACCGTTCGCGATCTGCGCGCCGTCGACGCCTGGCTCCGCGAGCACGGAGCGCGCGCCGCCCTGGAAGTGTGCCGCTTCCGCCCGCAAGGCCCCATCGGCGGGACCTACGCCGAGGTCTTGGGCCTCGCGCGCACGGCCGGAGACGGGATCGGCCTCACCTGGGACGTCGGCCACACCACCTGGAACCACCAGCAGGGCTTCGATGTCGCCTGGCCCGAGGCGTGCTTCCTAGAGCGCGTGCGGCACGTGCACGTGCACGCCGTCGGCGATACCGGCCGCACGCACTTCCCGCTGTGCCGAGGACGCGTCCCCTTGGAGGAGTTCGTCGAGCGCCTCCGCCGCGTCGGATACGATGGCCTCTGGGACCTCGAGCTCTATCCGCTCCGCTGGTCGAGCAGCCCGGCGGACGGACGCCGAGCGCTCGAGGCGAGCATCTCGCGATTGGCGGAGGCCTTGGCTTGAACGACCCAACGAGCACGGTGACGCCACCGGCGAACACGGTGCTAGAGGCGCTCCCGTGGCCGCTCGCGGTGGTTGGCCCGGATGGCATCGTCGCCTACGTCAACCCGGCCTGGCCCGGTGGCGCCGCGATCGTCGGCCAGGCCTACGAGCGGGTGCTGGCGCATTGGCGGTCGGTGCCGCCGAGCGCCGCCGCCATCATCCGTGACGCCGTCGCAGCCGCAATGAGCGGGGACGACGACGGTGCGGCCCTGGAGTTCGCCGAGGTCGGAGAGCCCCCGGCGCGTTGGCTGCGGGTACGCTGCGTCGCCGTCGCCGGCGGCTGTGCGCTGATGCTGCTCGAGGACGTGAGTGAACAGCGACGGCGCGAACTGGACCTGGCACTCCGAGCGGACCACGACCCGCTCACCGGGCTCGCCAACCGCCGCCGCTTCCTCAGTGAGGGCACGCGCATGCTGGCGCTCGCGGACCGCCACCAGTGGGGCATGGCGCTGCTGTTCATCGACCTCGACGCGTTCAAGAGCATCAACGACTCTGCCGGGCACACCTTCGGCGACGCCGTCTTGCAGCAGGTCGCCAAGCGCCTCGAGCGCGGTACGCGTTCGGGCGATCTACTGGCCCGCTTCGGCGGCGACGAGTTCGTCGTGCTCCTCAACGACATCGATCCGGCGGCCAGCGTCGCACTGGCCCAGCGTTACCGGGCCGCGCTCCAAGATCCGCCGATCGTGCCGGGTGCCGCGCTGCCGGTGCAGGCGAGCATCGGGATCGCCTCGTTCCCGGGCGCGGCCACGAGCCTCACGGCGCTCCTCCGCCTGGCCGACGCGGCGATGTACCGCGCCAAGTCCGCCGCCGACGGCGTGGTCATCGTCGACGAGAGCCCGACGCCGGACTGATCGCCGCCCATCGGCGCCG
>SKMG01000341.1 GCA_007121175.1 Trueperaceae bacterium
CTAGGTCCTGCACGCATCGAGTTCCCCGCCGCTCAAGGACGTTTGGCACGGACTGTCTTCATCCCGAGGCCGGTAGTCTCGACATCGTGCTCCCGCCGGCCGCTACGATGGCAGCGGGTAGAGGCCGGTCTGGTCGACGTCGTGAGGCGAGGAGGCACCAGGGTGACCGACAAGATGCGGAGAACACCGGCAGTGGACGACCTCCGGCCTCACGAGGCGATGGAGTTCTTGCGCCGCCTGTGGGAACGGCGCGGTCCGGTCGGCGAGGCGGTGCGACGCGAGCTCGAGTTGGCCTTCGAAGACGTCGAACCGGAGAGCGTCGCTTCTGAAGTGCGCTCGGTGCTCGAAGAACTCGACGTCGACGAGCTGTTCGATCGGTCCGGCGGGGACAGCTACGGGTACACCGACCTCGGAGACGCCGCCTGGCAGATGGTCGAGGAGGCCCTCGCACCGTACGTCGAGCGGCTTCACCAGTACCGCGCCCTCGGACGGAACGACGCCTGCGACGGCTATGCGCTCGGGGTCTTGCAGGGGATCTACGCGTTCGAGCTGGAGAGCGAGACGGCCTTCAAGCCATGGATGGCCGACGACGCCCGGCAGGCGTTCGACTGGGTCATCGC
Source organism: Trueperaceae bacterium (assembly GCA_007121175.1). GTDB lineage: Bacteria > Deinococcota > Deinococci > Deinococcales > Trueperaceae > CSSed10-48. The sequence continues at coordinate 621 of SKMG01000341.1, forward strand.
CGAGTGGCATGGGGCCAGGCAGGGAGCCGCGGAGCGTCAGGCCATGAAGCGGCGGCTGGCCGAGGCGTGCCCGGCCTGGTCGCGCTAGCGCAGTCAGCCCTTCTTGTCCGCCTCGCGCGCTGCCCGCACTGCAGCCCGGTCGGCTTCCTGCCGGGCCACGTCGGTCTTGAGGCGCGCGGCCTTGCCGCGCAGCTCGCGCAGGTAGTAGAGCTTGGAGCGGCGGCTGCGTCCGCGACGCACGATGACGATCTTGTCGATCAGCGGCGACGCGAGCGGGAACATGCGCTCGACGCCCTCGCCGCCCGACACCTTCCGGACGGTGATGCTCGAGCGTGCGCCGCGGCCGTTCTTGCGGGCGATGATCACGCCCTCGAAGGCCTGGATGCGGCTGCGGTTGCCTTCGACCACCTTGTAGTCCACTCGCACGGTGTCACCGGTCTCGAACTCGGGTAGGTCGTCGCGCAGGAAGGGCTGCTCGATCGAGCGCATGATGGCGCCTTTGTTGAACTTCATGGTGGTCTCCTGAGTCCGGGGTGACGGACGATGGCCGCGGGGACGGCGAGGTGAAACGCCCCAGTACCCGCGAGGCTACAGCCTGCGAAGTCTAGCGCATCTGCGCCGTTCGGCGCAAGCAGCAGTCGCCCTCGAGCCGGCGACCGTTCCTCAGCCCGACTCGTGCGAGCGCGCCCAGATGTTGATACCGCTCTCGGTCGCGTGCCGGTCGATGGCTTCGAGCTCGTCGTCGGCGAACTCGAGACGGTCGAGAGCAGCAACGTTCTCGACGATCTGCTCGCTTCGGCTCGCTCCGATCAGCACGGAGGTGATGCGCGGGTCGCGCAAACACCAAGACAGCGCCATCTGCGCCAGGCTCTGACCTCGATCGGCGGCGATGCCGTTCAGCGCACGCACCTTGTCGAGCAGCTCGGCGCGCAGGAACTCCTGCCGGAAACTCTCGGCGTTCCCGGCGCGTGCGTCGGAGGGAACCTCGGCGAGGTACTTGTCGGTCAGTAGCCCCTGGGCCAGCGGCGAGAAGGCGATCACGCCGACGCCGAGTTCCTGGACGGCGTCGAGCAGGTCCGCCTCGATCCAGCGATTGAGCAGCGAGTACGAGGGCTGGTGGATGAGCAGCGGCACACCCATCTCGCGCAAGATCCGCTCCGCCTCGCGCGTCGCGTTGTGCGAGTACGAGGAGATCCCCGCGTAGACCGCCAGACCGCGGTTGACCGCGCTGGCCAGAGCTCCCATGGTCTCCTCGAGCGGCGTGTCGGGATCGAAGCGGTGCGAGTAGAAGATGTCGACGTAGTCGAGCTTCATGCGCTTGAGGCTCGCCTCGAGGCTGCCGAGCAGGTACTTGCGCGAGCCCCACTCACCGTAGGGGCCCTCCCACATCCTGTAGCCAGCCTTGGTGCTGATCACGAGCTCACTGCGATACGGCGCCAGATCGCGCTGCATCACGATGCCGAACTGCTCCTCGGCCGAGCCCGGCGGAGGTCCGTAGTTGTTGGCGAGGTCGAAGTGGTTGATGCCGAGGTCGAAGGCCGTGCGCAGCCGCTCGCGCACGCTCTCGATGGGGGTATCTCCGCCGAAGCGCTGCCAGAGGCCGAGCGAGACTGCGGGCAGGTCGAGGCCGCTGCGGCCGCAGCGGCGGTAGAGCATGTTGGCGTACCGATCCGGGTTGGCACGTTCCATGCTCCATGGTACGTGCTGCGACGGCGTCGCCCCGCGAGTGCACGCCGGAGGCTACGGTGTTGACATGGAGATCGATCCCGCGACGCTGGGTCCGCGCGAACGTCACCTGCTCCTCACCGCGCTGGTGGTGCCGCGTCCGATCGGCTGGATCAGCAGTCTCGACGTCGAGGGTCGCGCGAACCTCGCGCCGTACTCGTTCTTCAACCTGGTCGCCTCGACCCCGCCCACGCTGATCGTGTCGGTCGGGCAGCGCGCCGGCCAGCCGAAGGACACGCTGGCCAATGCGCGTGCGACCGGCGAACTGGTGGTGAACGTGGTCAGCGAAGCACTGGCCGAGGCGATGAACGCCAGCTCGGTCGAGTCCGACCCCGAGCACGACGAGTTCGTCTTCGCCGGCGTGGCGAAGGCGCCCAGCGTCGTGGTCCGCCCGCCCCGGGTCGCCGCCGCGCACGCCCATCTCGAGGCGCGCCTGACGCAGATCGTGCCGCTGGTCGATGACGACGGACAGGCGCGCAACCACGTGCTGTTCGCGCGGATCGTGCACGTGCACGTCGCTGACGCGCTGTTCACGCCGCCGCACCGGGTGGACGTCGCCGCATTGGCTCCGCTGGCGCGGCTCGCGGGGACGGAGTACGGCCGACTGCGCGAGCTGTTCTCGCTGCCGCGCCCGACGCCGCCGGCGGCGCAGCAGGTGGACGACTGACCGCCCCGAGTCCCTGGCCTGGCCCCAGCTACGTATCCCGAGGCGTTGACGGGCTACCCGTCGCTCGCTCATCATCTTGATTTCGAACCGTTCGATGTCGAGCGGTTCGGGTTCGCGAGCGGTTCGGGTTCACGAGCGCCAGACGTTCGCGAGCGGTTCGGGTTCGCGAGCGCCCGACGTTCGCGAGCGGCCCGTCCGCGAGCGGTCGGCGTTCGCGAGCGGCTTGTGCTCGCGCAGGTTGGATCGAAGCCGGCCACGCGCATGCGAGGGGAGGACCGTGGGCACGAAGCACCGAGGTTCCGAAGACGAGCGGCGCGCCCTCGACGCCTACATAAAGCTGTCTCGTGCCAGCGCGGCGCTCGACGCTCGCATCAACCGGCCGCTGGCAGCGTTCGACCTCACCGCCAGCCAGTTCGGGGTGCTCGAGGCCATCTGGCACTTAGGACCGCTCAGCCACGGAGCCATCAGCCGCAAGCTGCTCAAGAGCAGCGGCAACGTCACCGTGGTGATCGACAACCTCTCCAGGCGCGGCCTGGTCCGACGCGAGCGCGATCCGGCCGACCGGCGCGTGAGCCGCGTGGCCCTGACCGACGCCGGCCGGGCGGTGCTCGAGGAGGTCTTCCCTGCGCACGTCGCACGCGTGGTCGACGCCTTCGCGGGCCTCTGCCGGGCCGAACTCGACACCCTCGCGACACTGCTGCGGCGCCTCGGTCGCGCCGCCGACCTCTCGACCACC
>SKMG01000234.1 GCA_007121175.1 Trueperaceae bacterium
CACGCCGCGGAAGCCGAGCGCTCGGCAGGCGGCGAGGTTCTCTGCGTTGTCGTCGACGAAGACCGTCTCGGCCGGCGGTACGCTCAGCGCCTCGCTCAGCGCCTCGAACGCCCGTGCGTCCGGTTTGCGGGCCCCGATCTCGTTGCTGAAGACGAAGCGCTCGATGCGCGCCATACGGGCGTCCGAGCGGACCTGGTCGCACAGCTCCGGCACGTTGTTCGACAGCATGCCGACGCCGTAGTCGGGCGGGATGCCGGCGAGGAGCTCGAACATCGCCGAGCGCTCACGCGGCGCGCCCAGGAACGTCTGGCGGAAGGCTGTCTCGTCGACGTCGACGCCGAGGTCGTGCGTGAGGCGCCGCTGGAACTCTGGGAGATCGAACGCTCCGACCTCGAAGCGCTCCATGAGCGGGTAGTAGGAGCGTGCGACGTCGCCCTCGGATCGCCCCAGGAGCGCCGCGAGGGCCTGTACGGCGCGTCCGTCGAAGGTGCCCACCGCGAACACGCCACCCCAGTCGAAGGCGACGGCCCGTAGCGGGACGCCGGAGTGCTCGTCGCCGCCCGGGTGGCTGGCGCCGTCAGGGTGGCTGGCGCCGCCGGCGCCGGGGAGGAGGTCGTTCACGAACCGGGTGCGCCTTCGCTGCCGGCCGCGATCCGCCGCGCCGCGCCGCGGGCGTCGCCGCCGCGTGCCGGGTTCTCGCTGCGGTACCAGTCGAAGAAGATGCGGGCGAACGGCACGGTGAAGAAGAGCAGCCCCATCACCTTCATGATGGCTCCGGCGAGCGCCTGGTCGGCCAGGGGAGAGAGCCAGGGGTAGACTCGCGGCGCGATCTCGTAGGTGCGGTAGATGACATCGGGCGAGAAGGTGATGATGGCGAAGACCGGCAGCTGCGCGATGGGGATGGTGAACAGGTAGACGAGCTGCACCAGGTGCGGCGCTCGTGGCAGCTCCGGGAGCGGGCTGAGGATCGGCCACCACAGCATCATGGCGGTGAAGAGGAAGAGCAGGTGCTGGATGTGGTGGACCGTGGGGTTCATCAGCGCGCCTTCGTAGATCACCGGCACGTGCCAGATGGCGAAGAACGCGCCGAACACGATGAAGGTGACCACCGGCCGCAGCATGATGCGCGCGACGGGAAACACGCGCCGGTTGAGCAGCAGCCGCCGCCATAGCCACGGCGGCACGCCGACGAGCAGGAGCCGTGCGATGACGTACGAGAGCAGCAAGTGCTGGACCATGTGCGCCGAGAGCAGGTAGCGCTCGGCGAGGTCGTGCAGCGGCGAGCCCTCGACGACGTAGAAGAGCGCGAGTCCCGCCACGAACAGGCCGGCCCTGAGCCGATCGAAGGGCGCTCCCGGAGCCAGCCGCTGGCGCAGTGGCCCAACCGCCAGGGCGTAGGCGACGGCCAGGGCCAATGTGCCGCCGATCAGCACCGGGTCGACCTGCCAGGTGACGAGGATCAGCGGATCGTCAGCGAAGCGGAGCACGCCAGTCCCTCCTCAGGGCCACCTCAGTCGAGATCGAGCTGCTGGCGCAGCTGGTGCACGTCGGTCGGGCTGAGGCCCTTGCCGCGTTCGTCGGCGACCTCTTCGGCGCGCACTGGCGTGAAGTCCTCGAGGTGCGCGTCGTTGCCCCACTCCACGAAGGTGTAGTTGATGACCGCGGCGATGGCCTCGTCGTCGAGGTGCGCGAAGGCAGGCATCACGCCGTCGTAGCTGGTGCCGTCCACGGTGATGGGGCCTTGGAGGCCGTAGTGCATCACGTCGATGTAGTAGCTGCGGCCGCCGTCGGCGTTATGGAGGTCGGGTGCGTGGTTGGCCAGCGGCGGGAAGACCCCGGGGATCCCTTGGCCGCTCGCTTGGTGGCAGCCGCTGCAGCTGGCGTAGGTGGTCGCGCCGAGCTCGAGATCGAACTCGAAGACCAGGGCGTCGTCGACCGGCTCCTCGGGGGGTGTCTCGACCTCGAGCTCGTCGGTAGGCTCGGGCGGGGGGGCTACCTCCGCCACCGGCTCCCGAGGCTCGAAGTCGACGGTGACGTCGGGTTCGGCCGCGGCGGGCGGCGTCACCCGCAGGCTGCCGTCGCGGGGACGCGGCGCGCCGGCGCGCTCCGCCATCGGTCGTGAGAGCCCGTCGGTCTCGATCAGGGCGCGCCGCTCGGCATCGAGCGGGTCGAGCTCCGGAGCTGCCTCTGCTAGGTCCTCGATGTGGGCGTCCTGGGCGAAGACCGGCGCGACCGCGCGCGGCAGGATGAACATCGCGCCGAGCGCCACGAAGGTGCCGAGCGCGATCACCATGCCAGAAGCGAAGAAGCCGGTGTACAGCTTGGGATCGTCGCGCAGGTGCATGAAGAACCAGATGACCATCCAGAACTTCACGGCCGACATCGCGATGAGCCAGAAGAGGATCCAGCCGGAACTCATCCAGGTCGGCGGATATTCGACGATCACGTACTCGATGTAGGTGATCACCGCCAGGATCAGCGCGACGACGATGTAGAGCCCGGGGCCGGAGTGCTTAGCGTGTGCCATGACAGTCCCTCACACGAACTCGACCAGGTAGACGACCGTGAAGATCACGATCCAGACGACGTCGACGAAGTGCCAGTAGAGACCTGCGACCTCGAGGTAGACGTCGTCCTTGCTCGTCCAAGGCTTGAAGAACGAGTGGACGAAGATCGACAGCAGCCACAAGATGCCGATCGCCACGTGCACTCCGTGCGTGCCGGTGAGCACGTAGAAGGTCGTGCCGAACAGGTTGCTCTGCAGCGTGAGGCCGAGGTCGACGAAGTGGATGAACTCGTAGATCTGGAAGCCCAGGAAGATGCTGCCGAAGAAGGCCACGCCGAAGGTCCACAGCCGGAACTTGAAGATGTCGTCCTGGCGCAGCGAGTGGAGCGCTAGCACCATCACGAACGACGACATCAGCAGCACGAAGGTGCTGACCGTGGTGAGCGGGATATCGAGGACCTCGAACGGGTACGGTCCCACCAGGCTGCGGTCCTTGTACACCAGGTAGCTGCCGATCAGCGTGCCGAAGAACATGCAGTCCGAGGCGAGGAACACCCACATCATCAGCTTGATGTCGGGCAGGTTGGTGCTCTTGTAGGTGCCATGGGTGGCGACGGGGTCGCTGGCGACGACGCCTCCGGGAACGTGCACCGCGCGCTCGGTGCTCATGCTCGGCCCTCCTCGGCATCGCCTTCGACCGGCTTGGCATCGAGCCCCACGTGGTCGTGACGACCGCCGACGTGGATGTGCTTGCCGCCCACGCCCTCGAGGGCCCAGCCGTAGGAGGTGACGATCAGCACCAGCATCGAGAAGCCGACCAGCCACATGTTGTCGTAGAGCCAGCCGTAGCTGAACGGCAGCAGCGACAGCGCGGCGATGAACGGGTACCAGCTCTGGCCGGGGATGTGAGCGCCGCCGCGGTCATATGGTTCGCTCGCGCTCGCCGGTACGCGCTCACCGTGGACCGACTCGGGGTACTTCTGGACCCAGTGCGCGTCGCGATCGTTGACCACCGGCTGGCGGTCGAAGTCGTAGTACGGCGGGGGCGATGTCGTCGACCACTCGAGCGTGCGCGCGTCCCACGGGTCGTTGCCGGCGGGCTTCCCGCGCAGCAGCCCGTGCACGACGTTCACCAGCAGCAGGATCAGGCCGGCGCCCATGATGAAGGTGCCCGCGGTCGAGACGAGGTTCCAGAACTCCAGGCCGATGCCCTCGACGTAGGTC
>SKMG01000001.1 GCA_007121175.1 Trueperaceae bacterium
GACCCTCGGGTTCAGCTCGGCCGGCACGCGAATCGAGAGCGGGCTGCCGCCCCAGGTGGCGAGGGCCAGATCGGCCAGGATGGTAGCCAGGCCGATCGCCATCAACGACTCGGACAGCACCTTGCCGCGCACCCAATGGAGCAGGAGGCGCTCCTTGATCAAGCCGAGCAGCGCGATCGCCGCACCGCCTGCGAGCAGTGCGAGCCACCAGCTGCCGCTGGCGCGGAAGACGCTGATGCCGATGTAGCCGCCCCACAGGTAGAAGGCCCCGTGCGCGAGGTTGACGACACGCATCAGCCCGAAGGCCAGCGTCAGTCCGCTTGCCATGATGAACAAGAGACCGGCGTGCGAGAGGCCATTGAGGACGATCAGGGTGGTCATCGGTGCTCGCTCGCCTCAACGCCTACGCAAGTCCAGCGACTTGAACCGCTCGGTCTGCTCCCGGATGGCGAGCTCGGTCGGCAGGCGCTCGATACTGCTGGCACCGAAGAACCCTTGCGCATCGGTGTGCTGCAGTACGAAGGCGGCGTCTTCGGGGTTGGCGATCGGCCCGCCGTGGCACAGCACGATGACCTCGGGGTTGACCGAGCGCGCGGCATCCATCATGGCCTGAACCCGCTCACTGGCCTCTTCGAGGCTCATGTGGGTCTTGGCCCCGATCGCTCCGCTGCTGGTGAGGCCCATGTGCGGGACGATGATGTCCGCGCCGGCCTCGGCCATGCTCCGTGACTGCTCTTCGTCGAAGACGTACGGGGCGGTCAGCAGGTCCTTGTCATGAGCCAGCCGGATCATCGCGATCTCCTTGGCGTAGCCCATGCCGGTCTCTTCCAGGTTCTGGCGGAACAGGCCGTCGATGATGCCGACGGTTGGGAAGTTCTGTACCCCCGCGAAGCCGAGCGCCTCGATGCGATCGAGCAGTGGGGCCATGAGCACGAACGGGTCGGTGCCGTTCACCCCCGCCAGGACCGGTGTCTCGGAGACGACCGGCAGGACCTCCTTGGCCATGTCGAGGACGATCTCGTTGGCATTGCCGTAGGCGAGGAGGCCGGCTAAGCTGCCGCGGCCGGCCATGCGATACCTGCCGGAGTTGTAGATGATCAGCAGGTCGATGCCGCCTGCTTCGGCGCTCTTCGCAGTGATCCCGGTCCCGGCGCCGCCCCCGATGATCGGCCTACCGGCTGCGATCTGCTGCCTAAAGCTGGCGACGATTGCTTCACGCTTCAGCTGCATGGGCTCGCTCCTCGTCTCTAGGCCCGGGCACTTTGCCGGTGTCGCTCCCAGTTGTCGAGAAACCGCTCGACGACGACCGCCGCAAAGACCTCGTCGTTGATGTGCGCTTCGACTTCGACCACCGGTAGCCGACCTTCGAGCCGTGCCTGCAACGTGTCTCGGAAGGCCCTGTCGGCAGCCGGGTCGTAGAACGCAGCGGTGGGACGGTCGATCATGCTCACGCCCTGGGTCGGCAACACGACGGTGACCAACTCGGGGTCGGCGCCAGCGAGGTTGCGGGCCATCAACTCGGCGATCTGGACGTTCTCGTCGGGTGTGGTTCGCATCAGCGTGACCTGGGGATTGTGCACGTAGAGGTTTCGTTCCGAGAAGCGTGCGGGCACTGTCGCTGTGGGCCCGAAGTTGACCATGTCGATAGCGCCAGGCGCGATCACCTGTGGGACGTTCGCTCGGACAGCAGCCTCGAGCCGTTCCGGTCCTGCTGACAGCACGCCGCCCACCACCTCGTCGGCGAGCTCGGTCGTGGTCAGGTCGATGACGCCCTGAACCAGCCCCTGACCCACGAGGTTTTCCATCGCCCGACCGCCCGTGCCGGTCGCGTGGAAGACCAGCACCTCGAAGCCGCCGGCCTCGAGCTGGCCGCGAACCGCCTTCACCGCAGGCGTGGTCACGCCGAACATGCTGATCGCGATGGTCGGCTTGGTCTCCAGCCCGGGCCTCGCCATCCTGGCCATGCCGACGATGGCGCCGGCTGCGTTGTTGAGCACCGTGGTCGTGAGCTGATTGAGCCCCTCGATGTCGCCGACGCTGTACATCATGGTGATGTCACTGATGCCGACGTACTGCGATACGTCGCCCGAGGCCATGGTGGAGACGATGAGCTTCGGGAAGCCCACCGGCAGTCGCTGCATGGCGTTGGCGGCGATCCAGGTGTTGCCGCTACCGCCGGCGGCGACCGCGCCGTGCACCCGTCTCGACTCGGTGAGCTCGAGGAGCGCTTCCCGTGCGCCTTCGGCCATCACCCGAACCGCCTCACCGCGATCCTCGGCCTCACGCAGCGCCGCCAGCGTGCTGCCACCGCGACGTGCGATCTCTCGGCTATCGATATCGGGGGTGATCGCCGGATCGCTCATCACGCCGCAGTCGATGAGCAGGGCGCCGGCGCCGAGGCTCTCGATGCGCTCCTTGACGAACGACAGCTCCTGCTCCTTGGTGTCCAGGGTCCCGAGAATGGCGATGGTCACGTCGGGCATGCTCACCTCCGCCTATCAGTGAGGAGTGCTGCAGTCGTGCGTTCGAGGCGAACGGCCTCGGCGCGAGCCGGTCCGGTCGAGTCGCGGAGGATGAACTCAGGGGCGAGCTGCAGCCGCCGCGGGGGCCTTCCAGGATCTGCGATCCGTTCATGCAGGAATCGCATCGCGGACCGGCCGAGGTCTTGGGTGGGGATCCTCAGCGTCGTCAGCTTCGGCACGAAGCGCACGGATGCGGTCGCGTCGTTGAAGCCGACCAGCGAGACGTCATGGGGGACGTCGAGGCCCATGCGGCCGAGCGCCCAGACGACGGCGAACGCGATCCCGTCGGTCGATGTGAGGATTCCGGTCGGCCCCTGGCCTTGGGACGCCAAGCGCCGGTATGCCCGCTCGAAGGAGACGCCGGGTTCGTCGGCATCGATGTGTAGCTCTCGTGCCTCGACGTCGGCGAACCGCGAGGCAGCTTCGCGAAAGCCCCTGGCGCGCCCGGCGAAGGACGGCTTGTCGGGAGCCTCCGTCACGTAGGCCAGGTGCTTGTGGCCGAGCTGTACCAGGTGTTCGGCGACGGCCTGACCGCCTTCCCAATCCGCGGGATGCACGGCATCGTGCGGCTCGAGCGGCCGGGCGTAGGTCACCAGCACCGCCGGCAGGCTGGCGTCGAGGTACGGCTCCAGTGCGGGCCGCGCACGCGAACCCGCGACGATCACCCCGCCAACCTTGTCGAGCGCCGCTGGGTGATGGCTCGGTGGGTTCTCGAGCGGGCGGGTGACGAAGGTGTAACCGAGCGCCTCGGCTTCCATGCTGGCGCCGCGCGTCACCCCCATCCAGAACTCCATGTCGTCGAGGTCCTGGTGGGGGATCAGCAGGACGATGCGCGGAAGCGACGGAGCGAGCGACGCATGGTCGTAACCCAACGCCCTGGCCGTGCTCAGTACCTTCCGGCGCGTGTCCTCGCTCACGCCGGGCTTGCCGGACAGGGCCCGGGAGACCGAGTACTTCGAGATGCCGAGCTCGGCAGCGATGTGCGCGAGGGTGACGTGCTTCATGAAGCGTTTCCTCAAGTCTCCAGCAGGGCTGTTGAAGGCTCTCGGTTGCAGCTGAGGGGACGCAAGAGGCGACGCAATCGTGGCTCGACAAGCACTCTATCACGCGCCGCTTCGAGGCGCAATATCGGTGCGCTGCGATCGCTGACCGTCGCTCGGTGCATGCGCCTCGCGCGCCCGACCGATCGATCGCTGGAGCAAGGATAC
>SKMG01000331.1 GCA_007121175.1 Trueperaceae bacterium
GAGCAGGGCGAGCTCGTCTTCACCCCGCTCGAACGCGAAGCCATGCCGCTGGTGCGCTACCGGATCGGCGATCGGGCCCGCTGGGTCGAATGCGACTGCGGGCTGCCGCTGCGCTGCATCACCCTCGAGGGACGCGAGGACGACATGTTCACGCTCGGCGGGACCCACCTCTACGGCCAAGTGCTGGCGGACGCGATCACGCAGCTCCCTGGCACCATCGGCCGCATCGCCCTCGAGGTCGACCGCCACGACCATATCGATCGGCTACAGCTCCGCGTCGGAGGCGAGTCGGTCGACGAGGGTGCCGTCCGCGGCGCCTTGTGGGACGCCTATCCGCGTCTGCGAGAGGTCGTCGACGGCGGGCAGCTCGTCCTCGACATCGAGACGGGCGCCGACCTGACGCGGCAGATCAAGTCGTTCTCGCTGCGCGATCGGCGCCGCGGTTGAGGCAGGTGCTATATCAACCCCTGCACTACACCACCAGCCTGGGGCGCACCGCGACGTGACGCGATGCGCCGGCTCGATGCTCCCGCTGTTCAGCCCGCGGGTCGGCGCTCGCGGTCAACGGCTTGACGTGGCCGCGCGCCTCGGCGAGTGCACCATGTCCAGACGGCGTTGCCATGCGCTGTCGCGCGACATACCATTCACGCTCACCTCGGAGGGAGGCCCCAATGCCCCGAAACCACACGTTCCTCGCCGCGCTGCTCGCAGCGTTCACCCTGTCGCTGCCGGTGGCCCACGCCCAGACCGCCACGGTGGTGGTCCCGCAGGAGCCCGGCAGCCTGCTGCCGCATTTCGACCTGCTCTCGATCGCGCACGAGGCGCAGGACCTGGTGTTCGAGCGACTCTTCGTCATCGGCCCCGACGGCAACTACCTGCCCGAGCTCGCCGCCGAGGTGCCCACGCTCGAGAATGGCGGCCTCTCACCCGACGGCACCACCTACACCATCCGTCTCAGGCCCGAGGCGCGCTGGCACGACGGCACGCCCGTCACCGCGCGTGACGTGATCTTCACCTGGCGGGTGATCACCGATCCCGACCTGCCCATACCCACACGCACGGTCTGGCAGGACATCGACGCGATCGAGGCCGCCGACGACCACACGGTGGTGATCACCTTCCCGGGACCCAACGTCACCTTCCTGGGCGCCGCGGCCTTCGCCGGCGCCTACGTCCTCCCCGCCCACCTGCTCGAGGGCAGCGACCTCAACGCTTCGCCCTTCCACCGCCAACCCGTCGGCAGCGGCCCCTTCCGCCTGGTCGAGTGGCAGGCCGGCACGCTGCTGCGCTTCGAGCGCGTCGACGATTACTGGGGCGAGAATGCCGAGCTCGATCGCGTGGTACTGCGCGTGGTGCCGGGCGCCGAAGCCCAGCGCTCCTTGCTGGAGCGCGGCGAGGTCGACCTGGTGCTGCAGCTCGCGATGACCGAGCTGCCGTTCGTGAACGCGCTCGCCGATTACGAGGCCGTGCCGGTGCCGACCTTCGCCAACTGGCAGGTCTGGCTCAACAACGAAGACCCCATCCTCGCCGACGTGCGCGTCCGGCAGGCACTGGTGTACGCCATCGACCGCGAGCTGATCGCTGACGCGCTCCTCGGTGGGCTGACCGAGCCGAGCGACGCCGCGCTGCCGCCGAGCCACTGGGCGCACGCCGACGACGTCCGCAGCTACCCCTTCGATCCGGAGGCGGCCGAGCAACTCCTGGACGAGGCGGGTTGGACGCGCCCGACGCCGACTGCGGTGCGGACCAGAGACGGCGCCGAGCTCGAGATCGAGATCATCAACATCGCTGGACAGGCCGACCGCCTGCAGGTGATCCAGGCCATCCAATCGTTCTGGCGGGACGTCGGCGTGCGCGCCGAGGTGCGCTCGATCGACGCCGCCTCATTCCCGCCCACCCTCGGCGCCGGCGAGTACCAGGCCGCTTACGGCTTCTTCGGCGAGCAGCAGGAGCCGACCTGGAACCTCTGGCTCGGCACCAACTGGCAGCGCTACGACAACCCGGAAGCCTTCGAGCTGCTCGAGCGCTACAGCGTGACCATCGATCGCGACGAGCGCCGCGAGCTCGCCGTCGCCTTCCAGCACCTCGTGGCCGAGGACGTGCCCGTGCTGTTCATCGCCCCGCGACCGCTGCTCGCCGCAGCCACCACGGACCTCGAGGGCTACGCCCCGACGACCGCCACCAGCCTCTGGAACGCCGCCCGCTGGCGGAAGTGACGCGCCGCTCGGCCGCGGGCGCCACGCGCTGATCCGCCCGGGCGGCGGTGCGCACCCGTAGACTCGTCGCCGGAGGTCACGCCCCTGTTCGCCTACGCCCTGCGCCGCGTCCTCGGTCTCGTGCCGCGCCTGCTGCTCATCTCGGTCCTGCTCTTCGGCGTGGTCCATCTGCCCCCTGGCGGGCCCGCGGACGTGTACGCCGCCGACCCCGCCGCCACGCCCGCGGCGATCGAGCGCATGCGCGAGCTGTGGGGCCTCGACCAGCCGCTGCACGTGCAGTACGGCCGTTGGCTCTCACGCCTGGCGCGCGGCGATTGGGGCATGTCCTACACCGAGCGTCGACCCGCCATCGAGGTCGTTGGCGACCGCTTAGGCGCCACGCTGCGCCTCACCGGTGCGGCCCTGCTCGTGGGCCTGGTGGCTGGCGTCACGCTCGGCATCGTGGCCAGCGCGTCGCGCAAGCCGCTCGTGCGCCACGCGGCGCGGCTGCTGGCGGTGCTCGGCATGAGCGTCCCCACCTTCTGGAGCGGCGCCCTCGTGCTGCTCGTGTTCGCGTCGACCCTGCGTTGGATACCCGCCGGCGGCATGGGCTCGATCGACGGACCCCGAACGTTCCTCGACGCGCTCTGGCACCTCGCCGCGCCCGCGCTGGTGCTCGGCTCGGTCTACGTGGCCCAGTGGATGCGCTTCGTGCAGGCGGGCCTCGACGCCGTTGCCGAGGACGACTTCGTTCGAACCGCCCGTTCGAAGGGGCGCTCGCGCGTCGGCGCCTTGCTGCGTCACGGCCTCCCCAACGTGCTCCTGCCTCTCGTCACCGTCCTCGGCCTCGAGCTGCCGCGACTACTCTCCGGTGCGATGGTCACCGAGGTGGTCTTCACCTGGCCCGGCATCGGCAGGTTGCTGCACGGCTCGCTCGTCGCCCGTGACTACCCGGTGGTGCTCGGGGTGCTGGTCGTGGCCGCCACCGCTGTCATCGTCGTCAACCTCCTCACCGACCTCCTCTACGGCGCGCTCGATCCGCGCGTGCGCTACGCATGACCGCCGTGCGCGGGCTGCTGCGCCGTCCCCTCGGGGCCGCCGGGCTGGTGGTGCTCGTGCTGCTGGCGCTGGCGTCGCTGGCGGCGCCCGCCATCGCGCCCTACGATCCCACGGCCGTGAACCTGCGCGCCATGCAGCAACCGCCCGGGCCCGAGCACCTGCTCGGTACCGACGACCTCGGCCGCGACGTCCTCTCGCGGCTGCTCTACGCGGGGCGCGTGTCGCTGTCGCTCGCGGCGCTCGTGACCGGCTTCGCGGTGCTGATCGGCTGCGGACTCGGCGCCCTGGCGGGCTTCCACGGTCGCTGGATCGACCGGCTCGTCTCGCTCGCCGCCGACTCGATGCTCTCGGTGCCCGCGCTCGGCCTGGCGATGGTTGCCGGGGCCATCGTGCGTCCCAACGTGCTCACGTTGTCCGTGGTGCTGGCGCTCGTGACCTGGCCCGACCTCGCGCGCATCACCCGCGCACAGATCCTCACACTCCGGGAGCGCACCTACGCCGAGGCCGCGCAGGCGCTCGGCAACGCCCCCGGTCGGATCCTCTTCCGGCACCTGCTCCCCAATGCGCTCGCGCCGCTCGTGGTGGCCGCGACGCTGCTCTCCGCCAATGTCCTGCTCATCGAGTCGGCACTCAGCTTCCTCGGCTACGGCATGCGCCCGCCCACCCCCAGCTGGGGCGGCATGCTCTTCGAGGCGCAAGCCTTCTACCGCCAATCCCCATGGCTCGCCGTCGTTCCCGGCCTGGCCATCACGCTCACGGTGATGGCAATCAACCTCCTTGGCGACGCCCTGCGCGACGCCGGCGGCGGGCAGCGCTGACCGGTCCGACGCGGCCGCTGCGTAACGAGAAAGCGGCCGAGATCCGCCCGCGCCGAGCCACGAGCCCGTGTTATGGTCCCGACACAACGGTCACGAATGGACCGGGAAACGAGAACCGGCTAGCATACTGCGAGGCCTGCAGCGGCGGCGTACGGTGCAACCGAGCGTGCGACCGGTACGAGGGCGATCAGCCAGCGGCCTTCTGCCCGTGCAAGGCCAACAGGATCCGCCGCGATAGCGTCACGGAGACCGCGCACGGTTGGCACGAATCGATGACGACCTACAGATTCTGTGTCCCAGCGGCCTCGCCTGCTTCAACAAGCGGTGTGTGACGCGCGCCATCCAGTGCCTCCCACTCCCAGACGCCCCGAACGTGATGAGCGACTCGTGCGCAGTACAGGTGCGTCCGCTGCCGTCGCCAGGGCCATGAGGCATCGAGCCAGTGCGCCGTGCTGGTAGCTCTGGAGGGCGGACGGCTCAAGCACAACCGCGAGAAGGGCGGCTTCCGCCCGCGGAGGCCTGCGTGACGAGGAAGAGCACGCGACCGAGCGCGTCGTCCGTCGCACCTATGCTACGATCGTTGCATGTCGGAAGTGGCCTCGCGCGAACTACGCAACAACACGAGGGGCATCCTCGAGCGGGTCGCTGCCGGCGAGGACGTCACCATCACTGTCGGCGGCCGTGCGGTGGCGAAGGTCGTACCGCTCGAACGGCGGCCGCGCTGGATCGATCGACGAGCACTCTTCGACCGTCTGGAGACGGCTCAGGCTGACGCGGCGCTGAGCGCCGAGCTCGAGGCGCTCCTTCCCGACACGACGGACGACCTCGATCCGCTGTGACACGCGGACTCGCCGACACCAGCGTCTTCATCGCACGCGAGGTGGGGCGGGCGCTCGACGTAGCGGGCGCACCAGCGTCGCTCGCCGTATCCATCATCACCGTCGCCGAACTACGCGCCGGCGTCCTCGGCGCGCACGACCTCGCGACGCGATCGCGACGGCTGGCAACGCTCGAGCTCGTGCTGTCCTTCGAGCCCGTACCGATCGACGCTCGTGTCGCGGAGGCGTGGGCAGAGCTGCGCATCCGCCTCCGAGATGCCGGGAGCAGCCTGAAGGTCAACGACTCCTGGATCGCGGCGACGGCGCTCGCGCTGGGCGTGCCGGTCGTGACGCAGGATGCGGACTTCGACAGCGTGCCGGACCTGCGCGTCATACGGGTCTGATGCGCTTCCCAGCATCCGCCCACACACGATCACCGAAGGGCGCGTGCGGGTAGAGCTGCGCTTGGTGGAAGTCGCCATGGATGCCGCTCGCGTTGCTCGCACTGCACGGCGAGCCAGCGGCACGGCGCACCGAGATCGGCTCACCGAGATCAGCGTGGGCGCCACCAGGCGGGCCGGCACTGCGTCGTCGGCTACGCCTTCAGCGGTAGCAGCGGCCGGTTCACGGTGGTCGGGAAAGCGCGGGCGAAAGCTGCAGACGTGCGTACCTTCGAGCTCCAGCACGCGTTGTGGTGGCGCGGCATCGCGGCAGGTCCGGTGCGAATCGCGCAGCAGCTCGGCGTCGCCCCCGAGCTGTCGGCTTGGTGGCAACGGTGTCCCCGGCCGCCATGGTAGGGGCTGGCCGGTCGCTCGAGACGGCCGCGTGATCGCGTCGGGTGAGCACGATCTGCGACGGCCGCCAGACTGTGTGGCCCCCCATCGTGTCGCGACGGTGAGATCCGTAGGCTACGGTCATGCGCAGCATCGCCGTACTCCTCCTCGTGCTCCTCCTCGCCGCCTGCGTGCCGGTGGTCGACGGCATCGGCAGTGACGCCGTCATCCCCGGGGCCCGCGTGGCGTCGGCCCCGTTCGGCGACTTCGAGACCGGCTATGAGGTCATCGGACACGGGCCTCCGGTGGTGATGATCCACGGCATCGGCGGTGGCTCGAGTGTCTTCCAGTACCGCCTGAACGCGCCTGCGGTGGCTGCGGCCGGCTACCGCGTGTATGCGATCGACCTGCTCGGGTTCGGGCGCTCGTCCAGGCCCGAGAGCCGCACCACACAGGACGACCTCGTCGCCCAGATCACCTCCTTCCTCGAGGACTCCGTCGGTGAGCCGGCGGTGCTGGTCGCCAACGGACTCGCCGCCGCGCACGCCATCCGCGTCGCCGCCGAGCGACCCGAGCTCGTCACGGGCCTGGCGCTCATCGCCCCCACCGGCTACCGCAGCCTGAACCGACCGCAAGACGAGCGGCGCGAACGCGCCTTCTCGGTGCTCGCGAGCCCCGTGGTGAGCGAGCTCGCCACGGCGTTCCTGGTCGAGGAGGGATTCCAGCGCTTCTTCCTGCTCGATGCCTACGCCGATCCCGCGAGCCTCACCGACGAGGTGCTCGCTGTCTACGATCGCAACCTCCGGACCGAGGGCGCCCGCTGGATCGTCTTCTCCTTCATCAGCGGCAGCCTCGACCAGGACGTCTCCGAGCTCTGGCCGGCCACCACCCAGCCGGCGCTGCTCGTCTGGGGAACCGCGCGAGGGTTCAGCTCCTACCAGGACTCCGAGGAGTTCGTGCTCGCGCGGCCCGATGCGCGTCTCGTCCTGCTCCGAGACGCGGCCCTGCTGCCCAACGAGGAGCGGCATGAAGCGTTCAACGACGTGCTCGTCGAGTTCCTGCGAGATGCTGCGCGGTGAGTGCTGCGGGTTGAGCGGCCACCGCTACGTCGCCTGCCTTATCAGCGCGTAGGCCAGCCAGCCGGCGACCGTGGCGAAGGCGCCGCCGGTCCGCACGCCGCCGTGATGCACGTCGAAGCCCTCGCAGGCCAGGCCGTTGTCGAGCGGCGCCGCTTCGAGCAGCGAGCGGGCGTCGGCGGCGCGATCGCTGAGCAGGTCGTTGACCAGTCCGAACACGCTGGGGTGTCGGAAGTGCGCGCTCCCACGCCCCTCGAAGCGGCCCGGGTAGTGGTGCGGGTTGTGCTGCGAGCGGATCCAGCGGGCGGTGGCCTGCCACACCGGGTCGTCGATCGGGCACACGCCGAGGTACGGCAGCAAGAGCAGGCTGCCGGCTGGCTCGTCGCCGAGCCGGGCTCCGCCCTGCTCGTCCGTGCCGTAGGCGTACATGGGACCGTACGGTCCCGGCGCCTGGAAGAAGGCCCGCGCCTCCGCCGCGATCGCCTCGCCCCACTCGGCGATCGTGGGCTCGGCCAGGGCTGCGCCGAGCCGCGTCAAGGCGGCGGCGAGCAGGAGGTTGTCATAGGCGAGGTACGGCGTCTCGGGCACCGGGTCGTCGGTGGGCGACAGGAAGGTGCTGTAGAGCGGTCGCGTCGGGTGCGCGCGTGCATGAACTGCGTCGAGAACCCGACGCAGCCCCTCGCGAACCGCGGGCTCGTCGGCCAGGTCGCGGTCGCCGGTGCGCTCGAGGTAGCTCGACAACGCGAACGGGTAGGCCGCCGCCTCGTCGAGCTCGAACCCCGGGTAGAGGACCGTTCCGCTCAGGTACTGCGCGTGCTCGCCGGGGTGCCGGGCGTAGCGCACGAACGCGGTGCGCAGCAGCACCTTCGCGCGCTCGGGGTCGATCTCGAGGCAAGCCGGGAATGCCCACAGGAGCGAGTCGCGGCTCCAGAAGGCCCCGGAGACGTAGTACACGAAGCTGCGGGAGGTGAGCATCACCGGCTCGTCCGAGTCGAGGCTATCGGCCTGAGCGAAGAAGTAGCTGAAGAACAGGTTGCGGCTGGCGAACTGCTCGAGCGCGCCCGCGACCGGCGCGCGGCGAGCCCGCAGCCACGCCTCGGTCCTCCCGAGCAGATCGTCCCAGCCAACCCGACGCAGGTGCAGCGCAGTGGTGCGGGCCCCGTCACCTTCGGGCGCCATGCCGAAGAAAGCGGTCACGCCAGCGGACTCGCCGGACCGAAGATCGACGGAGCAGCGGGCCACGGCATCGAGCTCGCCCTCGTCCTCGAGCCGCCAGTCGCCCTCGAAGTGCGCCGCGAGCGCGAGCAGCGGTACGGCGGAGCGGCAGTCCCACACCATTGAGCGCGTCCAACGGTCGAAGGAGCGATGCAGCGGTAGCGGCAGCGGCTGACCGCTGAAGCGCACTGCCTCGAGCTCGCCAGGCGATAGCGCCAGACATAGCTCGAGCGTCGCGTGATGAGTAGCCTCGGCCGCGAGCCGCAGGGCGAAGCCGCGCTCTCCGATAGGCACGACCAGCGTGAGGCTCGCCTGCCAGCCCAGTCCGCGGTAGTGCCAGCGCGGGATCCAGGCCTCGAGACGCGTGACCGAGTGAGGCGATACGGCGTTGCCGTCGACCAGGATCCGTGGTTCGAGCAGTGGACCGCCGTCCCTACCGACTAGGTCGAGCACCGCGTCGATACCCAGGTGGACCGCTCCCGCCCTGAGAACAGCGCCGTCGGCGCTGCGGTTCGCGCTCAGGTGCACCTGGAGGTTGCCAGTCGGCTCGAAGCCGGGCGCCGCCGCTAGTTCGGGCGCCGGGGTCATGAGCTCGGTCACGTTCGTGCCCCCGATCTCCTCTCGGTCGCGGCCGTCACTTGAGGCCGGTCATCGCGATGCCGCGGATGAAGTGCCGCTGGAAGATCAGGAACACCACGATCAGCGGCAGGATGGCGATGGAGGCGCCGGCCATCTGCCAGTGGGTGTTGGCGGCGTACTGCTCCGCGAACGACTGGAGGCCCACCGGCAGGGTGCGCGAGGCATCCGAGCTGGTGATCACCAGCGGCCACAGGAACTCCTCCCAGTTCACCACCAGCGTGAGGATCGCGAGCGCGGAGAGCGCCGGCCGCACCAGCGGGATCACGATCTGCAGGAAGATCCGCAGCTCCCCCGCCCCGTCGATCCTGGCCGCCTCGATGAGGTCCGAAGGGATGCTCATGATGAACTGCCGCATCAGGTAGATCCCGAACGCATCGACGATCCACGGGAAGATCACGCCCGCCAGCGTGTCGGCCAGCCCCAGTCCGGTGGTGAGCTGGTAGAGCGGGATGAGGCGCGTCTGGAACGGCACCATCAGGCTGGAGAGGATCAGGATGAAGATGACGTCCTTGCCGCCGAAGTCGAACTTCGCGAGCGCGTAACCCGCCATCGACGAGGTGGTTAGCACGAACAACACCGTCACCATCGCGACGATGACGCTGTTGGCGAAGTAGCGGAAGAACCTGAACTCGATCCACACCACCTGGTAGTTGGTCAAGGTGACGTTTTCGGGGATCCAGGTCGGAGGCACCCGGATCACCTCGGCCAACGGCTTGAACGATGCCGAGAACATCCACAGGAACGGCACCACCATCACGATCCCGAACACGATCAGCAGCCCGTATACCAGCGTGCGGGCGGTGAGGCGGGTGAGCCGGCCGGAGACCATCGCGCCTCCCCTAGTACTCGAAGGGGCGGCTCAGCAGCTTGGTCTGAACCAGGGTCAGGGTCACCACCACCACCAGCAGCACGACGGCGGTGGCGGCGCCGTAGCCGAAGTCGAAGCGGCTGAAGGTCCAGTCGTAGAGGTGCAGGACGTAGAGCCGCGTGCTGTCGAGCGGCCCGCCGACCGTCCGGTGGGTGAGGCCGCCGGCGCTCATCACGAAGGGGATGGTGAACACGCGAAAGGCGTTGATCAGCAAGATCGCGGCCACGAAGACGATGGTCGGGTTGAGCAGGGGCAGGGTGACGTGCCGGAACATCTGCCAGGGATTGGCACCATCGATCGCCGCAGCCTCCTCGAACTCCTTCGGGATCGTCTGGAGGCCCGCTAAGAACAGCACCATCGCCTGGCCGACCTGCTTCCATACCGCGACGATCATCATCGCCGCCAACGCCCAGCCGGGCACCGCCAGCCACGCCGGCCGCGGCAGGCCAAGGAGCCCCAGGCCGTAGTTCACCACGCCGAACTGCGGGTCGAAGAGCCAGCGCCAGACGAAGGCGGCAGCCACGATGTTGGTCACCACCGGCAGGAAGAAGACCAGCCGCCACAGGCCCTTCGCCTTCAGCCACTGGGTGTTGAGCACCAACGCCAGCGGCAACGCGATGGCGATCACCGCCGGCACCACGCCGATCGACCAGATGGCGGTGATCCGGAGCGACTTCCAGAACAGCGGATCCTCGAACAGCCGCTGGTAGTTGCCGAAGCCGACGAACGCCTCGGGCCGGAAGAGCTGCGATTGCAGCGTCGAGAGGTGCACGACACGGAAGGCCGGGAACAGGAAGATGACGCCGAACAGCAGCAGCGGCCCGAGCAGGAAGCCCCACGCGGTCAGGGTGCGGTGTGCGCGGAGCCGGCTCCAGCGCCGGCGCGCGAGCGCGTTCGCTGCAGTCCGTGCCATGGTCCTCCTCTGTCCCCTCGCAGTCACCACCCGGCGCCGCGGCCCCCTCCGGAGGAGCGCAGGAGGGGGCCGCGATCAGCGCTGCGTCAGGGACAGACGACGCCCTGCACCGTCCCGGCGGCTTCGACGAGCTCCTCGATCAACTCCGTGCCGTAGTCGCCGATGGCTTGCTCGTTGATCAGAGAGTGGCTGCGCGCCGCCTCCTCGAGAATCGCCTCGACCAGATCATCAGTGAGCGTCAGACGCTCCCAGATGCGGGCGTAGATCGGGTCGATCTCGCTGCGGCCGATCTGCATCTCGGGCCGCGCGGCCATCAGGCTGTCGATGAACACCTGGCCGACCTCGTCGCCGACGAGGGCGGGATCACAGGCGACGCTCACGAAGGTCGGCAGGTCTCCGGAGTCCTGGAACCAGGTGTACTGGGCGTCCTCACTGGTCCCGTACAGCACCCAGCGCCATGCCAACTCGACGTCGGCCGAGCGAGCGTTGACGACCCACGCCCAGTGGGAGCCGACGGTCAGGGCGGGCGCATCCGCCGAGCGCTTCGGCAGCTGCACCGCCGTGTAGGTGTAGTCGGTGCCCTCGAAGGCCTGCTCGATCGAGCCGCGGGCGGCGGGGTGGTTGACGTAGAACACCGCGCGCTGCAGATCGAAGGGCCGCTGCCCCGGCAGGAACTCCGGATCGCGGACGCGATCGGGTCCGCGCAGCATGTCTGCGAGCCAGTGAAAGCCCTCCTGGTTCTCGGGGCGACCGTAGCTGACCGAGCCGTCGATGCCGATGAGCGGCTCGTCCGAGGCGCCGTACATGGCGGTCATGAGCAGCGCCCGGAAGTAGCGCGTGTCGAGGCCGGCGACGACCATCTCGCCGCGCTCGTCACGCTGGGTTGCCTGCTTGGCCTGGTCGGCCAGCTCTTCCCACGTGACCGGGTAGTCGTCCGGCCCGAAGCCCGCCTCGGCGTAGAGCTGATCGTTGATGAACAAGACCAGGGCCTGGGCGTCGACCGGCACGCCGTAGACCTCGTCGCCCACGACGTAGCGGAGCACCCACGGCAGGTAGGTGGCCCCTGCCTCGGCCGCCGTCATGAGTTCGGCCGGGACGGGAGCGATGAAGCCTGACCCGATGAGCTGCTCGGCCATGTCGGCCGGCACTTGGAAGACGTCGGAGGCGGTGTTCGTCGCCAGCGCTGTCACCAGTTTGTCGAAGTACTGCCCGAACGGGATGTGCTCGGTCGCGATCCGAACGCCGGGATTGGCGGCCTCGAACTCGCGGGCGAGCTCGTCGGTGACCATGGCGCGCAGGTGCGCCTGGTGCTGCCAGTGCGTGATCGTCTGGGCGCTCACGGAGCCGAAGAGCAGGAGCGCAGCAGAGACCGCGATCAAGGTGCGGAGCCGCATGGCTGATCTCCTCACGAAGCTGAACGAGGGGCTGGTGGGTGGCGAATGACACGCACCTCCTTCCTGGAAGTACGAACTCCACGAAAGCAGTCTCCGCCGACTTCTCGTGGCCCTCTCTCCACCGGCGGACAGTGAAGCGACGCACATGTTGCGCGGTCGGGGGATGTCGGACTGGCCTCGATCCGGCCTCGCCGCCCGCGCGTCTGCTCGTATCAGTCCAACGCTAGGCCCGCCCGATGCGCCTGTCAAGGCGGAGGCGAGCGACGGCCTCATGGACGGCAGTCACCCGTAGCCTGGAGTCATGCGAAGGATGCTCGGTCTCCTGCCGGTGCTCTTGCTGACCGCGCGCGGGCCCGCGACCGAAGGCGTCGGCAGCGAGGCAACGACGCGCTGAGCGCATTCTTGCGTGATACCGAGGAGCACTGCACCTCGCTGCTCGCGGGTGTGGAGGGTCCGTGCGATTGAGGCCTCGGTGCGCCGTCTGCTTCGCCGTGCTGACAGATACTGCATGAGTGGTATCGTCTGCCGCTACCATCAGGAACCGGACGAAGAGAGGCATCGGCGTGGACACGAAGCTCGGGATCCTCCTGCGAACCTCGTCGTTCTCCCTCGCCTTCGGCCTCCTCTTCGCCCTCGCGGTGCACGTGATCGTCCCGTGGCTCCTCGAGCTCACCGACGTCACGCCCTTCATCGTGGCCCAGTTGACGACAACGCTGTTGGTGTTCGTCCCGATCTTCTTCACCACCATCGCGTTACTGAGGGCGGACGGCGTGCCACTCGATTGGGACTCCGTCAAGACGCGGCTCTACCTACGACGCCTCCGCCCGACGGATCTCGCCTGGATGCTGGGCGCGCTGGCAAGCGGTGCACTGGTGACTCTGCTCATCGTGTTGGCGGTCGAGTGGATACCGTTCATGGAGGGCATCGCACTCGACGCGCTGGTCGCGTACGAGCTGCGGCCGCTCGTCGGCCTCGAGCGCCTCTTCGCCCTGTTCATGGTCATCGTGTTCTTTTTCAACTTCGTCGGCGAGGAGATCTTGTGGCGCGGCTACCTCTTCCCGATCCAGGAGCAGGCTCTCGGGCGCTTCACCTGGTTGTTGAACGGCGCGCTGCATGCGGTCTTCCACATGTTCATGGGATGGGCCGCGATCGCCTTCCTGCCCATGTTCCTGGCCTTCGCCTTCGTCTTCAAGAAGACCAAGAACACCTCGGTCCTGGTCCTGATGCACCTGCTCCTCGGGGCGCCGACCGACTTCCTCCTAGCGATGGGCCTCGTCCTGTAGCCTTCATGCAGGTGGCGAAGGAGGAGCGGGTGCAGAGGCGGAGCCCAACTGGTCGGGGCGAGCAGGCAAGCGGCGTCGTTCGGGCGATCACCGTAACGCTGGTTGCCGCCCTGCTGGCGGTCTCGGCAAGCGCCCGGGAAGCGACCGTCCAGGAGCTCGACGCCGCGAACGTCGAGTCGTTCTTGGACGAGGTACTGCCGC
>SKMG01000409.1 GCA_007121175.1 Trueperaceae bacterium
CGGCGTCGCGGGCCTCGACGTGGGCGAAGGCAGCGTCGGACAGCTGGCAGAACTGATTGCCAGCGCGCTCGGTGCACTGGGTCTGTCGCTCTCGGTCCCGACCGTCATCGCCGCTTATCTGCTCATCGTCGTCGGCAGCTCGGCGGTGGGGCATGCGCACACGGTGCAGACGGCCCGGCTGCATCAGGGCTACGTGCTAGCGCTGCGGACGCGGGTGTACCAGGCGATCACCCGCAGCCGCTGGTCGAGCTACGTGCGCAAGCCGAGCTCGGACTTCATGCACGCGCTGACGCACGAGATCGAGCGGGTGGCCGGCGCGGTCTCCGGGCTGCTGCAGCTCATAGTCAAGGTCGTGATGACGACGATCTACCTGGCCCTAGCCCTCTACGTGTCGTTCGCGACCACGCTCATGGTGACGGCGCTCGGCGGCGCGCTGATGGCCTTGCTGGCCCGCAAGACGCGCTTGGGCCGCGCCAAGGGCGAGGCAGTGTCGAAGGCCTACCAGGCGCTCTATGCGGCCATCTCGGAGCACTTGAGCGGCATGCGCATCACCAAGGGCCACGGCAGCGAGGGACTCCACCTCGAGCGCTTCGGCGAGCGCACCCACCATACGGCCGGTGCGCTGATCGACATGGCCCGCAACCAGGCCGACGTGAGCTTCTGGCTGCACGTCGGTTCCGCCGCGATCATGGCGGGCGTGTTCGGTGCCGCGTTGCTGGTGTTGGAGCTGCCGCTGGCGAGCATCCTGCTACTGCTGTTCCTGTTCGCGCGGCTCGTGCCGATGCTGACCGGCCTGCAGCGCCAGTTCCAGACGGTGCTCAACCTGCTCCCGGCGGTCGAGCGGGTGGACGACACCCTCGCGTGGTTGCGCGCTCACGCCGAGGCCGACGGACCCGACGTCGACCCTCCAACCCTGGCGCGGGAGTTGCGCTTCGATCGCGTCTCCTTCGGCTACCGTGGCAGCGATGGCGAGGCGATCCTCCACGACGTGGTGCTCGAGATCCCGGCCGGCCGCACCACTGCGATCGTAGGGCCCTCGGGCGGCGGCAAGAGCACTGTGGCGGACTTGGCCGTCGGCCTCCTGACGCCCGACGCGGGCCGCGTACTGATCGACGGCGTCGCCCTCGAGGGCCCGCGCATCAGGTCCTGGCGCCGGCGAGTCGGCTACGTCAACCAAGACACCTTCCTGTTCAACGACACCATCAGGCAGAACCTGCTCTTCGTCCGCCCCGAGGCGAACGACGAGGAGCTGCGAGAGGCCCTCGAGGCGGCCTCGGCGTCGTTCGTCGAGGGGTTGCCCCACGGGCTCGAGACCGTCGTCGGTGACCGCGGCGTTCGGCTCTCGGGCGGCGAGCGGCAGCGCATCGCGCTGGCAAGGGCCATCTTGCGCAAGCCGGCGCTGCTGGTGCTCGACGAGGCGACCAGCGCGCTCGATCCCGAGAACGAGCGCTTGATCCAGGCGGCCATCGAGCGCATGTCCGGCCGCCAGGCGATCCTGGCGATCGCGCACAGGCTCTCGAGCGTGCGCGCCGCCGACGTCGTCTACGTCATGGAGCAAGGCCGGGTGGTCGAGTCGGGTAGCTGGGACGAGTTGCTCCAGCGGCCGCGCGGTCGCTTCAAGGAGTTATGCCGCGCCCAGGGCCTGCTTGGCGAGGCGGTTACCGGCGGGATCGCGACGACTCCCTGAAAGGGCTTGGGGCTCCCGTCACCTCGTTCGCACTTGGAGAGATCATGACCTGCCCGGCACGTCGCGTGCAGCGGCCGGACTGAGGCCTTCTCACGCGCCTGTGTTCACGAGGGGCCCCGTTCCACGCGCGACCGGCGCCCCTGACGTCGGTCAAGAGAGCGTCGCCATCACCGGCACTCATTCATGGCGCTCATGTGACGCGGAGATAGTCTCGTCGCGTAAGCGCGGTTGTCACGCGATCAGCTTCGGTGGTCACCGCGCTAGCCGTTCTGAAGGGCGACTCCTTCGGATGCCATGAAGCCTGCCCAACTACTTGGGCGCTTGGGGCAGGTGGAGCAAGCAGCGCAACCGGCCGAAGGGGAGTCCAACTCCCCGACATTCAGAATCCGAACCCCGCTCCGCGGACGGTGTCCCTGTGCCGAGGTTCATGGGTACTGGTGGGCCGATCGGAGGGCGAACGTGAAGACCGTCGACCGCGGACCGAAGCCCGGCACGAGCCTCGCTCGAGCCGCTCGAGCACACCCTCTGGCCGCCGTAGCGCTCGCGACGATGGCGCTCGTGCTCCTAGTAGCCTGTGGAAACGGTGGGGCATCGCCGACGGTGCCGGAGCCTGGCGACTCGGCCCGGCTGCTGGTGACCGACGACGGGGCTGAGCTGGGGGTTCGAGAGCTCGATGGCCAGACGCTCAACGGTACCGTGACCCTCAGCGCGGAGGTCGACGGCTCCGTGAGCGAGGTGCATTTCGTGATCGATGGCCTCCCGCAACCGCCCATCGTCGACGACACGCCGCCGTTTCTCATTCAGTTCGACACCACCAAGCTCGCCGACGGCGAGCACACGATGCTGGTGATGACACCCGGCATCGAGGGGGAAGCACCCGTCGTGCTTGCGCAGGCGCAGTTCACCGTCGTGAATGCAAGCGACGAGCCACCGCTGCTCGACGACGTTCCTGGCGACGGTGGGACACCGCCGGTGGAGGAGCCGGACCCGGTGGAGCCGCCGGTGGAGGAGCCGGGGGCGCCAGGTGAGTCCCATGCCACCCGAGTGTCGATCTCGGGAGACCGCTGGCTGGTGAACGGGGCGGTGACGAACCCGCGGTCGCAAGCTGAGGGACTGCTCATGAACGCGCGCATGGTGCAGGCGACGTTCGAGGACGCCAATCGATCGACCGTAGCGAACTGGTCCTACCCGGATGGAACGCCCTTCGACGCGGAGCGTCAGACGAGCGAGTTCATCGCCATGGTGCCGGTGTACGCAGAGCACGGCTTGAACGCGGTGACGATCTCCCTGCAAGGTGGCCGGCCGATGCCGGGCAGCCAGGTGTGGGTGAACAGCGCCTTCGAACCGAGCGGACGGTTGCGGCCCTCGTACATGGCCCGCGTGGCGCGCGTGATCGAGGCGCTCGATGCCCACGGCATGGTAGCGATCGTGTCGTACTTCTACTTCGGGCAGGATCAGAACTTCGAGGGCGAGGCCGCGATCCGTCGCGCGACCCGCGAGGCGACGAGCTGGCTGGTGACGCAGGGCTACACCAACGTGGTCGTAGAGCTGGTGAACGAGGCCGGACACCACCATTACGATCACTCCGTGTTCGGCGCTGACCGGGTCCATGAGCTGGTGCGGCTGGCCCGCGATCACTCCAGCGGCCGGCTCCTGCTGTCGGCTAGCCTCGGGGGAGGCTACATTCCGCCCGCGCGCCTCATGGAGGCCAGCGACTACCACATGTTGCACGGGAACAACCAGAACGCGGCGCGGGTCGCGGAGATGGTCGACGAGGTCCGCTCACGTCACGCGTACGGCGGCGAGCCGATCGTGTTCAACGAGGACTCGACCGATTTGCGCAACATGCGCGCGGCGGTTGCCAAGGGCGCTTCGTGGGGTTACTACGATCAGGGTGAAAACGACTATCGCAGTGGCTATCAGTCCCCGCCCACGAACTGGGGCATCAACACCAGTGAAAAGCGCGCCTTCTTCGATCTCGTGAGGGAGATGACCAGGCCGAGATGAGGCACGCCGGCCCTGGCGGTGTGGTAGGGC
>SKMG01000220.1 GCA_007121175.1 Trueperaceae bacterium
ACTGATGTGGGATACGGCCCGACGGGCCGTGGGCTTAGGCGTGCACGTGATCCTCGACCAGGGCTTCTGGAGACGCGCCGAGCGCGAGGCAACCGCCGAGCGCGTGCGGGCGGCCGGCGCGACGCCGATCGTGGTCTACCTGGAGGTCGCCATGCCGGAGCTGCAGCGCCGGTTGGCGCTGCGCAACGCCGCCCCGCCGTCGGGCACGTACGAGGTGACTGCTGAGATGCTGACGCTCTTCGCCACCTGGTTCGAAGTGCCCGATGAGCACGAGGGGGTGCGGCTGGTGCGCATCGCTCGGCCTCCCGCGTAACTGCGCTCGCTGACCAGCGACCTCTCAGTGCAGCGCCACCTGCCCCCACAGCGTCGCCGCCGGGCTCCCGCCCACGACCACGCGAACCTCGTCAGCACCGTGCGCGAAGGCCGTCTCCTGCAGCGAGCGCAGCGCGGCGAGCTCGGCGAGCAGCGCCAGCGCGGGCGCGGCGCCGAGCGGTGGAACGTCGATGACCGCTACCTGGCGCCGCTGCGCCTGGTAACTCTGCACCCGCGGCGCCGCGACCGCCGGCGGCCAGTTGCGCTCCTCCATCAGCACGGTGCGCAGCGCCACCAGCGCGGCGCCCAAGCGCGCATCGAAGGCATCGACCGTCTCGACCTCCACGAGCAGCGTGCGACGCAGCCCGTCACGATCGATGACCACGATCGGGACGTCGGCGGGGCTGATCACGACCGATGGCTCGCCCACCAGCAGCGCCCCGGGGGGCCGTGGCGCGGCGCCTCCGGTCAGTCCGCCCCAGAGCCAGGGGAGCGCGCTCGCGAACAGCAGCAGCGCCACGAGCACGTGCGGCCTCAACACCACCTCGCTCCAGCGCCGCCGCCGGAACGAACTCACGGCAGCAGGCCGCCGCTGGCCACGACCGTCGCGACCACCGCGGCAAGCAGCTGCGCGAAGCCCGGGTCGCGCAGGTCGTCGGCACTGGCCTCGAGCAGCACCCCCCGACCGGCCGCGCCGGTGAGCACCGCGACCGGCGCCGCCCGCGGCGCGTCGACCTGGTAGCCGCCGGCCTGGCGGAGCTCGCGCGCCATCGCCTCGGCGTAGCGCGCTCCGAGGCCGAGATCGACCACCAGGTCGAGCAGCACCGCTCGACGCGCGCCGTCGGTCTCCGGGCGCTCCAGGAGCGCCTCGGCGTTGATCCGCACCGCGTCGTGGAGCGTGTTCAGATCCGCGGCGTCGCCGAGGTGGTACAGGCGCAGGCTGCCCCGCGGCAGGTCAGCTTGCTGCACCGTCAGGAACATCCGGGAGCCGGCACCATGTGCCGCGCGGTCCGCGACCGACGGCAGCGCCAGCCCGGGGCGCGTCAGCTCGACCTCGTAGCCGGCGCGCTCGAGTCGCTGCGCGGCCACCCTGACCACCTCCAGCGTCAGCGCCGCCGCATCGGCGGCAGCGGGTCCGGTGCCGCCGGCAGGGTCGAGCACCACGCGCGCCGCCCGCGGCGGCGCCACCGGCTCGGGCGCGCCGGCGACGGCCCGCGCGAAGCTCACCACCACAGCGAAGCCGCGGCCGTCGGGTAGCTCGGTCCAGCTCGCGCTCACCTCGGGCTCGAGCTGGATGCGCACATCGACGTCGCCCCGCCCGGGCAGCACGTCGGCGCGCACGAAGGCGTCACCGACGAAGGAGCGTGCCGCGGCGAGGTCGCTGCGCTCGAAGCGCAGCTGCAGCGTCTGGGTCGTCTCGTTCAGGTAGGCGCTGACGCGCGTGGGCGCCGAGGCGCGCACCACGAGCCGCTCGCTGCTGCCGCTGCCCTCGAGTTGCGCCGTGATGGTCGCGCGCGGGATGATCACGATCACCTGGTTGCGCTCGCCGACGAAGGAGACGCGAGCACCGAGCCCCTCCGCGCTGACCTTCACGGGAACGAACGGCTCGACACCCACCAGCACGGCCGCCGGCCCATCGCGCTCGACGCCGTCGACCCTCACGGCCCCTGCTTGTGCCGCACGACTGGCGTCCTCCACCAGCCGCAGCTGGACGATCCGCCCGCCAAGCGCCAGCGTGACGCGCTGCGTCGCAGCGTCGACGTCGAGCCGCGCCCCGAGCGCCTGCGCCAGGCCGGCAGCGGGGGCGTAGGCGGTGCCGGGCACCAGGGCGTTGGTGGCGTCGGCCACCTCGAGTCCGTTGACCACCAGTTGCGGCTGCGCGAGCCCCAGGCCCCACAGCAGCAGGATCGCCGCCGCGAGGCCGCGAGCCACGCTCACGAGCGCCGCCCCCGGAGGGCCTGGTCGATCTCGCGTCGTGCATCCCGCTCGGCCGCCGCCGCTCTCTTGTCGTGGCGCTTGCGGCCGCGTGCCAAGGCCAACTCGAGCTTGGCGCGGCCGTCCTTGAAGTAGAGCTTCAAGGGGACCACGGTCAGCCCGCGGCGTTCCACCGCGGCGCGCAGCTCGTCGATCTGGCGCCGGTGCAGCAGCAGCTTACGGCTGCGGTCGATCTCGTGGTTGTTGTAGCTCGCTTCCTCGTAGAGCGGGATGGTGGCGCCCTCCAAGAACGCCTCACCACCGCGGAAGCGGGCGTAGGCCTCGGCGATCGATCCGCCACCGCGACGCAGCGACTTGATCTCGCTGCCGGTGAGCACCAGCCCGGCTTCGACCCGCTCGAGCAGGTCGTAGTCGAAGCGCGCGCGTCGGTTGGTCAGCATCGCAGGCCCTCCCGTCGCATGATACGACCTCGGCAGCGGCGTCCGAGCCGCGGGGCAGCGCGGCGGGCGCCCATCACTCCAGCCAGATCCCGACGTCGTACGGGTCGACGTCGACCCGCATCGCGACGCCGTCGCCGGGGCGCCGATCGAGGTGCTCCAACCAGCCCGCGAGCGTGGCCTCGTCCGCGGCGCGCAGGAACAGGTGCACGGCGTAGCGGTCGCGTAGCCGCGCCACCCCGGTCGCGACCGGGCCGAGCAGGGAGGTGCTGGGGACGCCCGCGGTGCGCAGGCGAGCAGCGCCGGCGCCAGCGGCGCCGTGCGCCCGGTGGCGATCGCGATGGCTGTACTGCACGCGCGCCCACTGCAGGGCCGGCGGGTAACCGTAGCGGGCGCGGCGGGCGCTCATCTCCTCCCCGTAGGCCGCCACCGCGGCGCCCAGATCGTCGGCCCGCAGCGTCGTCCACACCCGGTGATCGCACTGGAAGGTCTGCACCAGCACCAGCGGTCGCCGCTCGGCGCCCAGCTCCGCCGCTTGCAGCAGCGTGCGCAACGCTTGCTCCTCGGCGCGGAAGTCCTCGTGACCGTAGAGCGAGTCGCCGAGCGTGAAGGCCACCAGCGACAGGACCGGCGGGGGCGGCAGGCGCAGCGCGCTCGTGGTGCCCACCACCACGCCGCTCGCGCCGCGCTCGAACGGCCCGAGGTCGGGACGGTGATCCGCGTCGACCTGCCACACCGGCAGGTCGCCCACCACCCGCCGCACGGACTGCGCCACCCACTCGGTGCCGGCGCCAGGCAGCGGAGCGAGCTCGTCGCCGCCGCATTCGACGCATCCGGCCGGCGCGGGGCGGGCGTGCCCGCACTGGTGACAGATCAGGCGCTGGCGGCTGGCGTGCCACCGCAGCGACAGGTCACAGTGCGGGCACATGACCGGCGCGCCGCAGCGCCGGCAGGCGAGGCCGGCCGCGAAGCCGCGGCGCGGCACGATCACCAGCGCCTGGCGCCCGCGCTCGGCGACCTGCTTCAAGACCCGGATCAGATCGCTCCCGAGCGGCCAGGTCGCGCTCGTCCGCAGATCGGACGTCTCGACCCGAGAGCCGGGATAGGGCAGCGCCTCGAGGCGATCGACCCGCACCGAGCGCAGCTCAGCAGTGGCGAGCACGTCGTAGAGCATCAGCTGCGCGCCGGCCGCTGCGGCGAGCACCTCAGCGTCGCGCCGTGCCACGCTGCGACTCCCCGCGAGCAGCTTGTGGCTGCGGCTCGCCGCGTCCCAGACGTGGACCTGAGCGAGCCGAGGCAGCGGCGCCACCAGCACCTGATAGGTCCCGACCAATGCCAGCGGCGTGCCCTCGGCCGCCTCGCGCCAGATCGCGGCTCGCACCTCCGGCTGCTGGTCGGCCCGCAAGGCGAGCGTCGGCACCGAACACGCGAGATGAGCCACGACGTCGTCGATCGCGACCGACTCCGGTACCAGCACCAGCGCCTGCCGACCCGCCGCGACAGCGGCGGTGACCGCGCCCTGGAGCTTCGCCAAGCGCTGGTCGCGCCGTCCGCCGTGCACCAGCACGCGCTGAGCAGCGGGCTGGCCGTCGGGCCGATCGCCGGGCCGATCGCCGGGCCCATCGCCCGGGCTGCCGAGATGCGAGCCAACGCTCGGCTCGCATCTCGGGGGCGGATCGGCGGTCGCCCACGGTGGCTCAGGGGCAGGCATCTCGATCTCGGCGTAGCTCGCGTACCCCTTTGCCACGAGCGCCCGCGCCGCCCCGGGCGGTACGTCCGCGGCGCGGGCCAACTCGGCCGCGCTGCTCACGGGCCCGTGCTCCTCGAGCCAGGCGAGCGCTGTGCGCTGGGCGGCGCGCGGACCGCCCGCGAGCTCGGTGTCCGGTGGGCGCTCGAACCGCAGCATGCGCTGGACCCGCGGGCGCACGCGCACCCGCTCCTCGACCAGCCCGTGCTCGCGCCAGGTGGTGAGGAGCCCATCGTCGAACTCGGCTGCGTCGACCCAGGAGCCGCCGGCCAGGGAGCGTGCCTGCGGGCCCAGCGCCCCCAGCTCCACGGCGTCGAGGCGCCGCAGCTCGTGTACGACCGGAACGTCGAGTCCGACACTCATACTCGCGAGCGCCAGCCCGACCGGCGTCGCGGTGCGAGCGGCCTGCGCAGCGACCATGCGACGGGCCGGCGACAGCAGCCAGGGCTGGTCGTCGATCAGCGCGACCGCCTCGCGCAGCTCGAGCGCCGCCGCGGCGCTCACCTCCACGACGGCGGATACCACGCCGATGCGGATGCCGCCCTGCCAGGGCACCGCCACGCGGCCGCCGGCGACGGGCGCACGGGCGGCTGGGGCACGGGCGCTTGGCGCTCCGGCGTGGGGTGCCAGGAAGCGGAAGGCCGGGACCGGCAGCGGCAGCCAGACGTCGAGCGCGAGGGGCACGCGGCAGTGTACCGTCGGGCGCCGCGGGCGCTCTGATAGGCTGGCGCGATGGGAGAACCGCGTCAGCCGAGCACCAAAGGCGTCCAGCGCTATGCTGCGGCGGGCGTCGACCTCGATACGGCCGACGCGACGATGCAGCGCATCGCGGCGGCCGTGCGTTCCACCTACACGCCTCAGGTCCTGGCCGGTATCGGCGCCTTCGGAGGGCTGTTCGCCCTCCCGGACGACGTGTCCGAGCCGGTGCTGGTGGCCTCGACCGACGGCGTCGGGACCAAGACCATGGTCGCGGCGGCCCTCGGACGCCTCGACGCCGTGGGTCACGACATCGTCAACCACTGCGTGAACGACATCCTGGTCCAGGGCGCCCGCCCACTGTTCTTCCTCGACTACGTCGCCAGCAGCCGGCTCGAGCCGGACCTGGTGGCCGACGTCGTCCAGGGCATCGCTACGGCCTGCGTCGAGGCCGGCATGGTGCTGTTGGGCGGCGAGACGGCCGAGATGCCGGGCGTCTACGCGCACGGCGAGTTCGACCTGGTGGGCACGATCGTTGGGGTGGTGCCGCGTTCGCGGATCGTCACCGGGGCAGACATCGAGCCGGGTGACGTGCTGCTGGGCCTGCCGTCGGGCGGCTTGCAGACGAACGGCTTCAGCCTGGCGCGGCAAGTGCTCGGCGGACGACTACGCGAGCCGATGTACCCGGGCGGGAAGCTCGGCGAGACGATCGGCGACGCGCTCCTCGCGCCGCACCGCTCCTTCCTGGGGGCTATGGCACCGCTGCTGGACGCCGGGCTGGTGCTGGGCGCGGCGCACGTGACCGGTGGCGGCATCGCCGGCAACCTCCCGCGGATGCTACCGAGCGGTGTCGGTGCGGCGGTCGATCCGGGGAACTGGACGCGGCCACCGATCTTCGACCTGCTGAGGAGCGCCGGCGAGATCGACGAGGCCGAAATGCGGCAGGTCTTCAACCTCGGCATCGGCATGATCGTGGTGGTGCGCGCCGAGCGGGCCGCCGAGGCGCAGCGGCGCTGCCCCGAGCCGACCTGGGTCATCGGTCACGCGGTCGACGGCGCGGGCGTCCACTTCCTCGACTGACGCCGATCGGAGCAGCCGGCGAGGGCGCTCGGCAGCGCCGCTGCGGACTTGCGCGCAGCCGGCGGGTCAGTGGCGGGCGGCAACGGGCTGCCCGAGCGAGGCGCGCACGATCTCGCCGTCTTCGGTGGTGCGGGGGTCGAGCAGCGGCAGGGTAACGGTGAACACGCTACCCTCGCCCGGCTTCGATTCGACTTCGACCTTCCCACCGTGCTGCTGCACGATCCAGCGCACGATCGCCAACCCCAGGCCGCTGCCGTTGCCGCGTGTGGAGCGAGCGCCGTCGATCCGGAAGAAGCGGTCGAACACGAACGGGATCGCCTCGCTCGGAATGCCGGGCCCGTCGTCGAGAACCTCGAGCCGCACCTCGCGGTTGTCGATGGCGAGGCCGAGGTGCACCTTGCGGGCACCTGCGTTGAGCGAGTTCTGCACGAGGTTCAGAACCACCTGCTTGAGGCGACCGGGATCGCCTTCGACCTCGACCAGCGGCCGGGGGCAGCTGACCTCGATGCTCGCGTCGGTGACCGGCTGCAGCTCGTCACGGACCGCCTCGATCACCTCGAGCAGGTTCATCGGTTGCTTGTCGATGGAGAAGCCGGCGTCGGCCCGCGCGAGCTCGAGCAAGTCGTTGACCAGCTTGGTCATGCGCGCCGCCTCCTGCTGGATCACCTGGAGCGAGTCGATCTGCTCGGGGCTCGGCCGCGTTCGTCGCAGCAGGTAGTTGGCATGCCCGACGATGGCCGTGACCGGGGTCCGCAGCTCGTGACTGGCGTCGGCCGTGAAGCGCCGTTGGGTCTCGAACGACTCCTGCAGCCGGTCGAGCATGTGGTTGATCGCCACGGCCAGCTCGCGCATCTCGTCCTGGCTCGGCGGTACGGGCACACGCTGCGACAGGTCGCGACTCGACACCCGCGCGGCCGCCTGGGTGACGCGCTGGACGGGCGCCAGGACCTGCCGTGAGAGCCACCACACCCCGAGTGCGAACACCAGGAAGGCGCCGATGACCGCCAGGCCGAGATCCTGCGAGAGCTGGGAGAGGGTCGCCTCGACGGCGGTCGTCGGCACGCCCACCAAGATCGCTGCGGTGAAGGTCAGGCCCTGGGTTGGGAAGGTGATCGCGGAGAGCTCGCCGAGCACTCGCAACCGCTCGCCGGTCGGGAGCGTGGCGTAGCCTGCGAGCGACTCCCTCTCGACGAGCGACTGGACGGTGCGGTCGGAGAGGTAATCGAGCGGGAGGTGTTCGGTCGGATTCTCGCGGAAGCGGGTGGGATCGGCGTAGGTGAACCCGTCGCGGATGTCCTGTACCCTCTGCGGCGTGATCCCCTCATCGGACAACAAGACGATCTGGTAGTACGCATCACCCGGGAGCTTCTGCAAACCAGCCAGGATCGCGCCGTCGGACAGATCGATCAACGCCTGACGCGCGCGATCCTCGACCGAGGTCGAGAGCGAGCGCTCGGTGAGCAGGTAGACCGACACCGCCATCGCCGAGAGGATCACGGCGATGAAGGCGCTGTAGAAGATCGTCAGACGGAGGCGTAGCGTCATCCTCGTCGCTCGCGCAGTGTCACTCCTCGCGCAAGACGTACCCGACTCCGCGAACGGTGTGGATCAGACGGCGCTCGCCTTCCCCCTCGAGCTTGCGTCGGAGGTAGCCGACGTAGACGTCGACCACGTTGCTCCCCCCGGTGTACTCGGGCCAGACCTTCTCCTCGATCTCGAAGCGGTTGAAGACCTTGCCCGGATTGCGCGCGAACAGCTCGAGCAGCTCGAACTCCTTGGCGGAGAGCTCGATGCGGCGACCGTCCCGGAAGACCTCGCGCCCGTCGAGGTTCATGACCAAGTCGGCCACGCGCACCTCGCCGGTGACGGCAGGGTTGACGCGCCTCAAGTGCGCCCGCACCCGAGCCAACAGCTCCTCGATCGAAAACGGCTTGACCAGGTAGTCGTCGGCACCCGAGTCGAGACCGGTGACCTTGTCGTCGACCGAGTCCTTGGCCGTGAGGATGATGATCGGGGTGTTGCTCGTCTTGCGGATCCTTCGCGCCACTTCGAGCCCGTCCAGAACGGGAAGCATCAAATCGAGGATGACGAGGTCCGGGTTCAGTTCGCGGAACTTCGAGAGGCCCGTCACGCCGTCGAACGTCACCACCGTTTCGTACTGCTCGGCCTGCAGCTCGAGATCGATGAACTTGGCGATCTCCTTCTCGTCCTCGACGATCAAGATGAGCGGCCTGCGTTCCATGCATCGATGCTGCCACAATAGCGCATGAGAACGTGCATCGCGGAGCACCTGCAGCCACGGATCGCGGCGCTCGCATCACTTCGGCGCCTCCTGCGGTAGTTCGACCGTTGCCTGGACGATGAAGCCGCGGGCCAATACATCACCTGCCCAGGCCCGGGCACCGGGGAGTGAGTGATCGCGCCAGTTGCCGCAGCGCCGCGGATCGCAGCCGGGGATGACGCCGGCGTGGTCGCGAACATCTGCCATGGCCGTCGCCACGGCATGGAGCACACGCTCCTCATCGGGCTCGCCGAGCACGGTCAGGTAGAACCCGGTGCGGCAGCCCATCGGCGAGGCGTCGATCAGGGTCACGTCCTCCAGGCGGTCGCGCAGGTAACCGGCGAGCAGGTGCTCGATGGTGTGGAGCGGCGCGGTGGGGATCTCCTGCTCGTTGGGCTGTACCAGGCGCAGGTCGTACTTGCTCACAAGGTCGCCCCGCGGACCCTGGTAGCGGCCGGCAGCGCGCACGTACGGGGCGCGCACGGCAGTGTGGTCCAGGTCGAACGAAGCGACGCGGGTGCGGGCTGCCATATCCGGGAGTCTACCCGAGGTATTCCAGCATCTCGTGAGCCGGCGTCACGGTTCGCCAGGGCCTCGGTCGCGAGCTGCACTGCAGGTCACCCGGGGTGGCGTGCGGTCCCCCCGGTGCGCGTCGGGGCAGCCACCGCGCAGTTCCGGTAGACTGAAGACCGCTCCGGCACGCTCGTATTCCGGCTGCTTCGGGCTATCTCATTGGCAGGGGTGGTACCACCGTGCGCGAACGCGTCGCTATCTTCATCGACGGCAGCAACCTCTACAACGGCATGCGCGAGAACCTCCAGAACACTCGGGTCAACCTGCAGGAGCTGATGCGGCAGCTCAGCAACGGCCGGCGTCTGGCACGCTGCTATTACTACAATGCGCCGCTCACCGACGACTACGACGAGGACCTGCGGGACGGCCAGCACCGCTTCTTCGAATCGTTGCGGCGCATCCCCTACGTCACCGTCCGCTTAGGCAGGCTTCACCGCCGGCACGACGGCTCGCTGGTCGAGAAGGGGATCGACGTCGCCATCGCCGTCGAGGCGCTGTCGTTGGCGTATCGCGGCGCGTACGACTGCTGCCTGCTGGTCTCGGGCGACGGCGACTACGTCGAGCTGGTCGAAGCGATCAAGCGCAACGGCCAGCACGTCGAGTGCGCCATGTTCAAGAACCAGTCGGCCGGGGTCTTAGTCGAGCATGCCGACGTGTTCCGACCGCTCGACGAACTCGACTGGACCAAGATCCTCTTCTAGGGCCGGCGCTTCGCGAGCGCCCCGCAGCGCCTGCGGGCGCCGATGCTATTGTGGTCCCGAGGTCCACTGAGGACCACGATCTCGAACGACAACGAGGAGGATCCCATGCGTTTCGTCATCGCCCTGCTCGCCGCGGCGAGCCTCACGTTCGGACTGTCGCAGGACTACGTCTTCGGCATCACCTTCGATGCCGGCGGCAAGTTCGACGGCTCGTTCAACGAGGGGACGTGGCGCGGCATGGAGCGCGCCATCGCCGAGGTGGAGGCCGACTTCGGCCTCGAGATCGACCTGCTCGAGTTCGAAGGCACTCCAGACACAGCTGCGGGCGGCATGCGCACCATCGCCGCCGCCGGCGCCGAACTGATCGTCGCGCCCGGCTTCCTGCAGGCCGACGCCATCGCGGCGGCCTCGGCCGAGTTCCCCGACACTGCCTTCGTCTTGATCGACGACGTGCGCGAAGGTCCGAACATCCGCTCGGTGGTGTTCAAGGAGCACGAGGGCTCGTTCCTGGTCGGCTACATCGCCGGCACGATGTCGCAGACTGGCGTGGTCGGCTTCGTCGGCGGGATGGACATCCCGCTCATCCGCGCCTTCAACCTCGGCTACGAAGAGGGGGTGCTGTACGCCTGCCCCAACTGCCGCGTGATCAACAACTACGTCGGCGTCACGCCCGACGCCTGGAACGACCCGGCCCGCGCCAAGGAGCTCGCGACCGCCCAGCAGGCCCAGGGCGCCGACATCATCTATGCCGCCGCCGGCGCCTCGGGCATGGGCGTGATCGACTTCGTCCGCGAGACGATGTGCTACCGCCCCACCACCCCTCTGCGTGAGACGCCCCTGGCGGCGCAGGTCGCGCAGATCGAGCCGTACGCGGTGTACGAGCAGGCCTGCGCCAACGCGCAGCCGCTGTTCTTCATCGGCGTCGACAGCAACCAGAATCCGCTGGGCGACACCGACGGTAACCCTCAGACCCTGAACCACGGGCTCACCTCGATGCTCAAGCGCGTCGACGTCGCCTCTTACAACGCTGTCTACGACGTCGTGAACGACACCTTCGAGCCGGGCACGCTGGTGCTCGGCCTGGCCGAGGAGGGCGTCGGCTACGCGCTCGATGAGTACAACGAAGCGCTCATTCCGGATGACCTGATCGTGGAGCTCGAGGTGATCCGCGACATGATCGTCTCAGGTCAGCTGCAGGTCACCGACTACCGCGAGCAGTGAGCTAGGTCGGCATCGGCCCCCCCACGCAGCGCCCGGCTCCTCGCCGGGCGCTGCGCCTTCGCACCGCCGCCTGAGCCGCTCGCACGACGCCGGATGCGCCGCGCCGTTCCCTCGCGCGCGGTCGCGGGCCACGTAGGCGCCCGACTTTCGAACGACCCCGAACCTGATACCATATCTATTGCAGGGTGGGCCACCTGATCGCGGGAGCGGTTCGCCGCTCTCGAGGAAAGTCCGGGCACCGCAGGGCAGGGTGCCAGCTAACGGCTGGGCGCGTAAGGCGACGGCACGTGCAACAGAGAGCAGACCGCCGGTCTAAGGGCTACGGTCCGGCGACCGGTAAGGGTGAAACGGTGCGGTAAGAGCGCACCAGTGCTCGTGGCAACACGGGCAGCTAGGTAAACCCCACCCGGTGCAAGGTCCGATAGGGAGAAAGGGCTTGCCCGGCCCGCTACCATCTCCGGGTTGACCGCACGAGGCGCGCGGCGACGCGCGCCCTAGAGAGATGATCAGGCGAGTCCGCAGCCGCGGACTCCGACAGAACCCGGCTTATCGGCCCACCTGCCGCGGCGCCGGCGACTTCGGTCGCCGGCGCCGTCGTCATGCCTGCGGCGGCCGTCGGGGCGGCGGCAATCCTGCCGATGAGCTGCTGCAGCGTCGTGCCGGCCGCCGTATGAACCGAGGCGGTGGTGGGCCGCTGTCCCTGCGGCGTGGGGCAGCCAGTTGCCTGAGTGGGGTCCCAGGTAACCCATGTGGCTGGAGATGAGCATTGTGTGGGAAATCGTGGGAAAGTGTGGTAAGCTCGGTGGAGCCACGAGGAGGACCACGCCGACCGATGGAAACCGTTCCCAGCCGCACGATCTGGCCATCCCCCGCACCGTGTTCGCGGTGCCGCGGCGACCGGCCGGGTGGGAGGGGGTAGGGCCGTGCCCTTCGGCGAGTACCGCTACGCCGTCGACGACAAGGGCCGCGTCATCATCCCGCCGGCGTTCCGCGACTTCGTGGAGGACGGCATGGTGGTCACCCGTGGCATGGAGGGTTGCCTCTACGTCTTCCCCATGAGCGCATGGAGCCGCATCGAGCAACGCCTCGAGCAGCTGCCGCTCACCGACCGCGACGCACGTGACTTCGTGCGTTTCTTCTACTCAGGAGCGGCCAAGGCCAAGCTCGACGCCTCCGGGCGCGTCACGCTCCCCCCGACCCTGCGCGAGTTCGCCCAGGCGCAGGGTGCGGTCATCGTGGCGGGCGCTCCGAACCGGCTCGAGGTGTGGAGCGAGGAGCGCTGGAACGCCAACCTCGAACACGTCATCTCAGAGCCGCCCGCGCCTGAACTGCTCAAGGAGCTCGTCGGATGAGCCGCACCGTCCATACCGAATCGCCGCACGTGCCGGTCATGCTCGAACGCTGCCTCGACGCGCTCTCTCCACGCCCGGACACCTGGCTGGCGGACGGGACCTTTGGCGCCGGCGGTCACACCCGCGCGATCTTGGCGCGCGGAGCGCGCGTGGTTGCCATCGACCAGGACCCGCACGCGGCCGAGCACGCCGAGGCGCTCAGACGGGATCTGCGCACCGCCGGCGTCGCCGAGCCGAGCGACCGCTTCCGCTTCGTCCACGGCAACTTCGCCGACCTCGGGGCCCACCTCGAGAGCATCGGCTTAGCCGCACGCGAGAGCCTCCACGGCGTCCTGCTCGACCTCGGGGTCAGCTCGATGCAGCTCGACGAGGGCGAACGCGGCTTCGCCTTCCGCCAGGAGGGTCCGCTCGACATGCGCATGGGCGGCAGCGGGCCGTCGGCCGCGGACGTGGTCAACGGCTGGAGCTTCGAGCAGCTGGCCGCCGCATTGCACCGCTTCGGCGAGGAGCGCCACAGCCGCCGGCTGGCGCGCGCGATCGTGGCCGAACGTGACCGCGAGCCGATCACCACCACCGGGCGCCTCGTCGAGGTGATCCAGCGCGCCTACCCGAGTCGGAGCGGCGCCGGCCCGCGCCGCGATCACCCCGCACGCCGCACCTTCCAGGCTCTGCGAATCGTCGTGAACGACGAACTCGGCGCGCTCGAACGCGGCTTGTCAGCCGCGGCCGAGGCCCTCGCGCCGGGCGGGAGGCTGGTGGTGCTGGCGTACCACTCGCTCGAGGACCGCATCGTCAAGCGGGCCCTGCTCGATCGACCCGACCTCGAACCGCTCACGAAGCGGCCGCTCGAGGCGAGCCCGGCCGAGGTCTC
>SKMG01000259.1 GCA_007121175.1 Trueperaceae bacterium
CCAGAGCCGCTCGCAGCCGTGACCGCGCAGGCCGTCGGCGACTGGATCGCGCTCTACTCCTGGACTCGCCAGCTCCATACCGATGAGGTGGTGTTCATCGCCCGCCGCGGGCCGGCCTGGAAGGAGGAGGTCGCGGCCCTCGCCGAGTCGATCTCCGCCGAACCCGCGGTACTGGCGGCCGAGGCGCTCGGGCGCGGTGGTACGCTCGTCGTGCTGAGCGTGCCAGGAGGGTGCCGTTGCCGGTGATCGGCGTGATCAACCAAAAGGGCGGCGTGGGAAAGACCACCACCGCAGTGAACCTCTCTGCCGCCTTGGCCCGGCTTCGCAACGTGCTGCTCATCGATCTCGACCCCCAGGCGAACGCTACGAGCGGGCTCGGGCTGTTGCCGTCGACGTCGGTCCTCGACGTGTTGAGCGGTCGCTCATCGGCACGGCGGGCGGTGCTGCGGGCGCGCCAACGGAATCTCTCGGTGCTCGCCGCGTCCGCGGAGCTCGCCGGTGCCGCGATCGAGCTCGACGCGAGCGCCGACGACATGCAGCTGCTCGCCAAGGCCCTGATCGGGGTCCGGCCGAGCTTCGAGTTCATCGTGCTCGATGCGCCGCCGTCCTTCGGCTCGTTGACGCTGAACGCGCTGGTGGCTGCGGATCAGCTGATCGTGCCGGTGCAGTGCGAGTACTACGCGCTCGAAGGGATCGCGGGGATGATGGATACCATCGAGCGGGTGCGGAGCTCGCTCAACCCGAGTCTGAACGTGCTCGGCCTGCTGCTGACCATGGCCGACCAGCGCACCAACCTGTCCCAGCAGGTGGAGGCGAACGTGCGCCAGCACTTCGGTGCGCTGGTGTTCGACGTGGTCGTGCCGCGGAGCGTCCGGCTCGCCGAGGCGCCCTCGCACGGCCTGCCGATTTTCGAGTACGCCCCCGGCTCAGCCGGCGCGGTGGCGTACGAGGCGCTGTCCGAGGAGGTGTTGCGTCGTGTCGCCGAAGCCTAGGGGGCTCGGGCGAGGGCTGGACGCTCTCCTGCCGCGCGTCGACGGCGGCGTCAAGCAGGCTGCGATCGCCACACTGCGGGTGTCGTCGCTGCAGCCCCGGCGGCACTTCGATGAGATCGCGCTTGCCGAGCTCGCCGCCTCGATCGCGGAGAAGGGCGTGCTGCAGCCGCTGCTGGTGCGGCCGCTCGAGGGCGGCCTGGAGATCGTCACCGGAGAGCGTCGCTTCCGCGCCGCGCAGCTCGCCGGGCTCGACCGCGTCCCGGTCGTGGTACGCGAGCTCAGCGACCAGCAGACGCTCGAGATCGCCATCATCGAGAATCTCCAGCGTGAGGACCTCAATGCGATGGAGGAGGCCAGGGCCTTCGAGCAGCTCATGGGCTTCGGGCTGACGCAGGAGCAGGTGGCGCAGGCGGTCGGCAAGAGCCGCTCCACGGTGGCCAATACGCTGCGGCTGCTCACGCTGCCAGGCGACGGCATCGAGGCGCTCGAGTCCGGGGCCATCAGCGCCGGCCATGCTCGTGCGATCCTCGCCCAGCCGCCCGAGGACCGCGACTGGGCGCTCAGGCAGATCGTCACGCGGCAGCTCTCCGTGCGACAGGCCGAGGCGCTACGGCGTCCGACCGGCAGTGGCAAGCGGTCCGCAGAGCGCGACGCCCGCTACGCCGCACTCGAGGAGGACCTGACGCGCTTCGTCGGCAGCCGGGTGCGTCTCCGAGGCGGCACCAAGGGCACACTGGAGCTCCACTTCCACGACACCGACGAGTTGCAGCGCCTGCTCGAGCTGCTCGGCTACAGGCCGTGAGGAGGCGGCGTGCCCGTGGCCGCCGGTACGCCCCGGTCGTGCCGACGGTGACCGCTCTCAGCGCGGGTGTTCCGGCTGTCGACATCCGCGGCAGCCCGAGCCCCGCGGCATCCGAAGCCGTCGCAGTAGCGCGCCCGCGTGGCTCGATCAGGCCATGTTCCACGTGAAACACGGCACGGACAGCGCGCCTCCGTGCTGGTGGTAGCATGTCGCGCACCGGTACGCGGCCGCCGCGCGGCCACGGCCGATCCTTCGGAGGCACGCCATGAAGCCAGCCGTTCGAGTCGCCGTCACCGGCGCCGCCGGTCAGATCGGGTACGCGCTCGTGTTCCGCATCGCCTCCGGAGCGATGTTAGGTTCTGATCAGCCGGTGACGCTCCAGCTGCTCGAAATCCCGAGCGCGATGAAGGCGCTCGAGGGCGTGGTCATGGAACTCCACGACTGCGCCTTCCCGCTACTTGCTGGCGTGATCGCCACCGACGAGGCCGAAACGGCCTTCGAGGGTGCCGACGTGGCCATGTTGGTGGGATCTCGCCCACGCGGGGCTGGCATGGAACGCAAGGACCTGCTCGAGGCCAACGGGGCGATCTTCACGGTGCAGGGCCGGGCCCTCAACGAACGTGCCAGCCGAGACGTGAAGGTGCTGGTGGTCGGCAATCCGGCCAACACCAACTGCCTCATCGCCCAGCGCAACGCCCCCGACCTGCGGCCGGAGCAGTTCTCGGCCATGATGCGCCTCGACCACAACCGGGCGATCAGCCAGCTCGCGCGCCAGACCGGCGCCGCGACCGCGGACGTGACCAGGGTGATCGTGTGGGGCAACCACAGCGCTACCCAAGTTCCCGACCTCAGCCACGCCCGCGTCCGGGACCGACCCGCCCTACAGCTGGTCGACCGGGAGTGGGTCGACACCGTCTTCATCCCCACGGTGCAACAGCGCGGCGCCGCGATCATCGCGGCCCGGGGCGCATCGAGTGCCGCGTCGGCCGCCTCGGCGGCGGTCGACCACGTCCGTGATTGGATCCACGGTACGCCGGAGGGCGGCTGGGTCAGCATGGCGATTGCGAGCACCGGCGCCTACGGCGTATCGGAAGGCATCGTCTACTCCTTTCCGGTGACGATCCGCGACGGCGTGGTGAACGTGGTCGAGGACTTGGAGCTCGACGGGTCGCTTGACCAGCGCAGGGCTGCGACCGAGCGCGAGCTGATCGAGGAGCGCGCGGCCATCGAGCACTTGCTCTAGTCCTGGGTGCTCGAGAGCCCCAGCCGCGCTGCCTTTGTCGGTTCGGTGAGGCCGACTGGTGCGGGACAACTTCGGAACCGTTCCGAGGATGATAGCCTCGAGCGTCGCGCTTGGCCGGATGGCTCGGCCGGGCGATGGAAGGCGGACGATGGCGAACGGTACACAGTGGAAGCCGGAGCGGCCGTGGGGCGCTGCGGAGGCGCGTGAGGTGTTGCGCGCGCAGGGCCTACGATACAGCCGGCCGCGCCGCGTGATCCTCGAGTACCTCTCCGAACAGGACCGCCACCTGAGCGCGGAGGCGCTCCACCAGGCGCTGAAGGAGCGCGGCGAGGTGCTGAGCCTCTCGACCGTCTACCTCAACCTCGGTGTGCTCGCCGAGGCCGGCCTGGTGCGCGGCTTCTCGGGTCCGGGCGGCGAGGCGCTCTACGACTCGAATCCGTCGGAGCACTACCACCTGATTTGCAGCGAGACCGGAGAGGTCCAGGACGTAGCGCCGCCGCTGATCGACGGCCAACCGCTCGGAGCGTTCTTGCGCAGCTACGTCGAGCGCCAGACGGGTTGGGTCGTCGACGAGCCCAAGGTCACCCTCTGGGGGCGTCCGCCACCGCAGGGCGAGGTAGAGCCGAGCGATTGAGTCGGTCCCATCGCGCGCGACGCACC
>SKMG01000359.1 GCA_007121175.1 Trueperaceae bacterium
CGACGAGCACGTGGTTGCCCGCGAAGCGGTACGGCACGTCGGCAGCTCGCCAGCGCGCGCTGGCGGTGATATCGGCCGCGGACGCCAC
The DNA here is from genome assembly GCA_007121175.1 of Trueperaceae bacterium. GTDB lineage: Bacteria > Deinococcota > Deinococci > Deinococcales > Trueperaceae > CSSed10-48. The sequence goes on from SKMG01000359.1 coordinate 89, forward strand.
CCGGATGTGAGCGGCCCCCGCCAACGCATTCATACCGAAGGTGTTGCCCGGGCCGATCATGCCGAGTTGTTGCGCGGCGACCCGCATGGCAGCGCCCGTGTTGGCGTCGAACGTGTTCTCGGAGAACGCCGTCAGCTGGCCCGTCTGGTCCTCGACGTAGAGCCCGACGCCCGCATTGCCGGCCTGGCGGAAGGTCGAGTTCGTGATCGCCGCGCGGCCGAACTGGCCGAGGTAGAGATTGGTCGCGTTGCCGCCGTTGATCGTGGTCCAGGTGATCCCGGCATTCTCGATGATCACGTGATCGAGTGCGTTGGCGGCGCTGTTCGAGAAGATCCCCACGCCGCGCCAGTCGTTCGGGTTGCCCGAGGCGCTGGTGAAGGTGATCGTGTTCACGGCGCTGCCCTCGGCCCGCAGCGAGCCGAAGCCCGCCACCCGCAATCCAGAACTGGTCTGGAACTGCAGGACCGTTCCAGGCAGCAGCGTCATGGCCGCCGACACCTCGATGTTGCGCGTGACGAGGTAGCAGGCCAGCGGCAGCACGGTGTCGACCGTGACGTCGGCAGAGAGCTCCGTGGGGTCGGTGCAATCGACCGTCGGCGGCGGCGTCCCGCCGCAGGCCGCAAGCACGGCGACGAGGATGAGCCCGATGACGGTTGTGACGAGTCGAGCCACGAGCAGCACCTCCCCGTACGGTGCGGAGCCTGGTGAAGGACAGAAACCCGAGGACACCGCCCTGCCTCACCTACGCGACGAGTCTAGCGTGGGCGCCGGAAGCCTGCGGTGCGATTCGCGCCAAGGCGTAGCCGGCCACGGCGTAGCCGGCCACGGCGTAGCCGGCGACGACCTGCGCGGTCTCAAGTCAGGAACGGGTTCGAGCGCCGCTCGCTGCCGATCGTGGTGCTCGGGCCGTGCCCGGGGTACACCACGGTCTCGTCGGGGAGGGCGAGGAGCTGCTCGCGGATGCTGCGGATGAGCGTGGCGTGATCGGCGAACATCAGGTCGGTGCGGCCGATCGAGCCGGCGAAGAGCGTGTCGCCGGCCAGTACCATGCCCTCGTCGCGAAACGCGAAGGCGACGTGACCCGGAGCGTGCCCGGGGGTGTGCAGGCAACGCGCCACGTACCTGCCGACGTACAGGTGCTGGCCGTGCGCCAGCGGATCGGTCGGCTGCCGCGGCGCGCGCACGGTGAGCCCGAAGGCGGCGGCTTGCTCGCTGGCGTGCTCGTAGAGCACGCGGTCGTCGGGGTGCAGGTAGACCGGCAGCGGCATGGTCTCGAGCAAGTCGGCGATCGCGCCGACGTGGTCGAAGTGAGCGTGGGTGAGCCAGATCGCCTGGGGCTCGATGCCTTCCTCCGCGAGCGCCGCTCGAATGCGGGCGGCCTCGCTACCGGGGTCGACGATCACCGCCTCGCCTGCGTCGTCGTCCATCAAGAGGTAGCAGTTCGTCACCACGGGTCCGAGCGCCAGCGACTTCACGCGGAGTGCCACGGCGGCAGGCTAGCACACCGCCTATGGCGCCGGCTGGAAGACGAGCGGCGTCGGAGCGCTCACGCGCAACACGCGCGAGGCGGCCCGCAGTCCGCGGAAGGCGGGGTCGAGGTCGATGCCGTCGCCAGTCCGCCCGACGACCAGCTCGGCGTCGCAGCGCTCCGCATCCGCCGCCGCGAAGGTCACCGTCGTCGACCCGGCGTCGCCGCTGCGCAGCGCCAGTGGATAGCCGCGTGCGGCGCGCAGGTCTTCGAAGGCCTCCTGGTCGAGGCCGCGGCACTCCTGGAGTGCGAAGCGCAGCTCGACCTGACCGCTCGGGAGCGGCGTCCACTCCACGGTGAACGGCTCGCCGATCGTGCGCTCCTCGCCAGGCGCGGGACGCGTCAGCTCGATCTCGCCCGGGATGCGCACGACGGTCGCCGGGGCGGCGCCATCATCGGGCCGCTCGAGCGCGATGACGAGCTGCTCGTCCGGTAGCAACTCGGGCAGCCACGCCACGTAGGCGTCGCGCTGGGCGGACGACGACATGTCGACCCCCGGCGCCATGGTCACCGGCTCGCCGCCGGGTGGCGTGACCGTCAGGCGCTCACCGATCGCGAGCTCAAAGGTCGCACCGCCCAGCACCCCGGCCCGGAAGAGCACCACCGTCACCTCGGTACCCCGGCCGGCCGTCGATACCACCCGTACCTTCGGCTCGATGTCGGCGGTCGCCAGCGTCGGCGTCTGCGTGAACACCAGCGGCACCAGGTCGCTCACCCGCACCGTGCGCGACGAGCCGCGCAGCTCGCCGAAGGCAGGATCGAGCGCGATGGCGTCGCTGGTGCGGCCCACCAAGAGGTCGGCCTCGCAGCGCGTGGCGGCCGAGGGCGCGTCGAAGCTCGTCGTGGCGATGCCGAGGTCACCGTCGACCAGCCGCAGTGGGGCGAAGCCGCGCTCGGTGCGCAGCGTCTCGAGCTCCTCATCGTCCAGACCCTCGCACGCCCGCACCGCATAGCGCAGCTCGACCTGACCGCCGCCGAGCGGCTGCCAGGCCACCGAGAACGACTCGCCGATCGTCCGGCCGTCGCCCGGCGACGGTCGGGTCACGGCGATATCGCCGGGCACCCGCGCGATCGTCCTCGGCGCCGGCTGTTCCGTGGCCCGCTCGAAGGCGATCACCAGCTCGTCGCCCGGCGCGGTGGGCGGCAACGTCGCGACGTAGGCGTTGCGCCGCAGCCAGGCCGAGGTGTCGACGCCGCGGACGAGTTCCACCGGCTCACCGCCCGGGGCGGCCACCGTCAGGCGCTCGCCCGGACGCAGCCCGTAGGTGGTGATGAACGAGTCCTGGCGGAACAGCACCACGATGACCTCGGTCGCAACGCCGGCGACCGACACCACTCGCACCTTCGGCTCGATCTCGGCCGTCGCTACCGGCTCGAGCTCGCTCCCGCAGCCGCTCGCGGCCAGCACCAGGGCGAGCAGCACGAGCGCGACTGCGAACCTCGCCGCCTTGCGCATCTCAGACCTCCAGCCCCATTGGATCACGTGCCCCTCGAGCCGGGCGTCTCGAGCGCCTGAGCGCCTGCGCGGTCACGCCGCGCAGGCTCGCTCCCAGTCGACGAGCGGCACGATCGCCGCCACCAGCGCCTCGAGCCCGGCGCGGTCGTGCTCGTCGAACCGGGCCGGCCGGTCGCTGTCGAGGTCGAGCACGCCGACCACGCGCCCAGCGACGCTGATCGGCACCACCAGTTCGGAGCGCGAGCGCGGATCGCAGGCGATGTGCCCCGGGAAGGCGTGCACGTCGGCGACCAGCTGGCTCGCGCGCTGCGCGACGGCGGTGCCGCATACGCCTGCGCCCACCGCGATGCGCACGCAGGCCGGCCGCCCCTGGAAGGGTCCCAGCACCAGTTCCCCGTCACGCAGCAGGTAGAAGCCGACCCAGTTGAGGCCGTCGAGGCGGTCGTACACGGCCGCGGCGGCGTTGGCCAGGTTCGCCAGCCAGTCCCGTTCGCCTGCCAGTAGCGCCACGACCTCGCGGCGCAGCCCGTGGTACGGCTCGTGCAGCTCGGTGTCGGCACGCTGGCTCGTGGTCATGGTTGGGCAGACTACCGCGGACGCGTCGACGTCACCCAC
>SKMG01000443.1 GCA_007121175.1 Trueperaceae bacterium
GCCTGGAGCAGGAGGAACACCACCAGTGGGCTGGCGAGGAAGGGCACCACCAGCGCCGCGAGCGTGTCGATGAGCCCTAGCGTCTGCAGCTGCCGGTAGAGCGGTACCAGCAGCAGCTCGCTGGGCAACGCCAGCAGCACCAGGACCAGGCCGAGCAGCCGCGCCCCGTTGCGGATCGCGTAGGCGGCGCCGAGGCCGAACGCGAGCTGGCCCGACACGGCCAGACCCGACGCGAGCAGCGAGACGCCGAGCGCGCGCCACAGGTCGCTGCGCAGCAGCGCCACGAAGTTCCCCACGCTGAAGCCGAGCGTCGCTAAGTTGGCGCGCATCAGCGCCTCGGGTGGGATGAACGCCGCGTACGCCAGGTAGGCGAGGGGGAGCGCGACGAAGACGCACATCACCAACGTGATCAGGCGCATGAGCAGCACTAGCGCCCTCCCTCGAGGCTGCGCCCGATGAGGACGCGGGCCTGCACTACCGCGACGACCAGGGTCAGCGCGAGCACGAACAAGGTGATCGCCGCACCGTAGCCGAGCTCGAAGCGCTCGAACGCGACTTCAAAGAGGTAGTAGCCCAGCACCCGTGTGCTGCCGAACGGCCCGCCGCGGGTGAGCAGGTAGACGGCGGTGTACGACTGGAGTGCGAGGACGCTCCCGACGATGGTCAGGAACGCCACAGTCGGCCGCAGGAGCGGGATGACGACGAAGCGGCGCAGTTCAGCCTCGTGCGCGCCGTCGATCCGGGCGGCCTCCTTCACCTCGCGCGGTATCCCCTTGAGCGCTGCGGACATCACCAGCACGCCGTACCCAGTCTGCTGCCAGAGCGTGAACAACACGACGTACAGCAGTGCCGCGCCCGGCTGAGTCGTCCACGGCAGACGCAGGCCAGTCAGCTCGACCATGACGCCGAAGTCGGGGTTGTACAACAAGTACCAGGCGATCGCCGAGCCCCCGACGGTCACGAGGCCGGGCGCAAACAGCAGCGCCTTGACGAAGCGCTCCACACGCAGTCCCTCGATCGCTAACGCAACGACCAGCGAGAGCCCCAGGAAGGCCGGCAGCGCGATGAGCGCGAACAGTGCAGTGGTGCCGAGCGCCTGCCACAGGGCCGCGTCGGCCACGAGCCTCGAGAGGTTCGCGGCGCCGATCGGAACCGGATCGGCGGTGCCGCTCCAGCGCCAGGTCGCGTAGCGCGCGACGCTCAGCAGCGGGAACAGACTGAAGCCGAAGAACACCAGGGTCGCGGGGACACCGAGGACCCAGGCGCGGGCGCGCGCCGAACCGACGCCCTTCCCCAGCGCCCATCGCCCTGCTCCAGTGAGCGCCGGCTGCGCTCGAGCGCTCGCGGCGGGCATCCGTGCGGTGTTCGGCGAGCGCTGGGCCACGACGCCGCAGTGTACGACCGCGGGCCGCCTCCGCTCTCGGGCTCACGGCTGGCGGCATGAACCCGAAGTGGCGACGTGCGCATCACCGGGTGTCGCCAGAGGTGCATACTCGAGGCCACGCATGTCTCGCCCCGAGCCGATCGCCATCCAGCTCGCCCTCGCCGAGGGCTTCGCCGTCGCCGAGCGTCTGCTCGCGGAGGAGGGGCGGGTGCCGCTGTTTGCGCTGTTCCACCGCGCCGAGCGCGAGCCGCCGGTCGTGGCGGTGCTGCGCACGACCGTGGACGACGACGCCGCGGCGCTCGCGGCGCTGCGCGAAGACGCGCCCGCGATCGCGGAGGGCCACGCCGCGCAGGCGGTCACGCTCGGGGGGGCCGGGGTCGTGGTCCGCTTCGGCGATGGTCCCGAGGCCGAGGCGATCTGGCAGGGCCTGCGCTCAGGCACCCTCGAGTCGCTGTGCGACGTGCCCGGCGCGAGAGGCGTGCTGCTGCTCGAGCACCACCGGCGCTCGAGCGTGACGCGCGCGGCGTTCCCGCTGTGGTCGCACGGACTCGGAGCCCAACAGCTCTTCGCGCAGACGCTGCCGGCGGCCGAGGCGCAGCCATTCGCCGGATTGCGCTTCTTCCCGGCGCGCGAGGATTGATTCGCGACGCGAGCACTGATGCCCGGCGCGCGAGCTCAGTGCTCGGGCAGCAGCAACACGCGCAGCGGCACGTCCTCGATCGGTGTGCCGGTGAACAGGATCGTGTAGCGAGTGGCCGTCGCCAGCTCGTGGCCGGCGAGGTCGATCACTGCGGCCTCGCTGCCGGCGATGCGCAGCTCGAGCTCCCCGGCCGTCGGCACCACGGTGGTGTAACCGCTCACCTCGCCGAAGCTGACCGTCTCGAGCACGGCGGCGGTCTCCTGCGGGTGGACGATGGCTAAGTCGATGCTGTCGGTACCCGGAGCAGCGTGTGCGAGCCGAACATCGGTCTCGCCCTCGGGTACAGGGGTGGCACGGACGCCGTTCAGCACCAGCGCCTGCAGCGACGGGTCGGGAGGATCGGCGGCGAAGAGATCTTGGAGCCAGGCGATGAACCCGTCGTCGGGATCCTCGAGGACCTCCGGCATCACCAGCCCGATGAACGCGACGGTGTACGAGCGACCCCCGACCGTTCCGAACGGCTGCGGCAAGACCACCTCGGCGGCCGGGCGGTCGTCCGTTCCGGCCAGATGCACGACGACCTCGTAGTTGCCCGGGGGCACGGCCGCGTAGGGCGTCACGTCGAGGTACTCGAGGTCGGAGTCCAGCTCGGGATCGACGACGTTGCCGTCACCGTCGAGCAGGAACAGCTGCTCGATCTCGGCGTTCGGTGAGGCGTGGGCGAAGCGAACCATGGCATACGGTGGATCGCGCTCGTCGTCGGGCAGCGCGGGTGCCACGACCGCGAGAGCGATGGCGCCGGCGGCTACGAGCGTGACCGAGGTCGCGATCACGAACTGAATCGGGCGTTGCATGAAATGACCTCCCAAGACCCGAAGATGCGGTACATCGGGTGCGCTGGCGGCGGTCGGCGCGCGGCGAGGCGGCCGGTCCGGTACGTCCGCCGGCGGTCCTTCAGTTCGATGATAAGTCCCGTCGCGCGCGTCGCATGTTCGGTCGTGTCCTCCGAGCACGCTTCGCGAGTGAAATGATGTGCAGATTCCCACCGAGAGCGCCCGCAGCGTACCAGAGCCCAACGCGACTGCTCACTGCGCTCGAAGTGCATTCGCATCCCCGCGAACCCTGGTCGCGTGAAGAGCATCCTATGATCGCAGGGTAGGGGTTCTCGGAGGTGCCGCTCGCCTTGCGTCAGCGTTGGCGCTGGTGTGCTCCTACGACCCCGACGGAGCCACGCCAACGCGTGGCGGTGCTCCGGGGAGCAGCAGGCTCCGCCGACAAGAGCACCATCCGCTTCGCTCCGATCGAGGAGGAGATGTACATGAAACGCACCGCTTCGCTCATGATCATCGTGATCGCCGCGATGCTCGCCGGCGCCAGCGCCCAACAGCAGCCGGCCGAGCCAGTCGAACCCGTCCCGCCCGCTCGGCCGGTCCAGCCGGTGCGGCCCGTCGCTCCCCCGCACGGCATGCTGCAGTCGATGGTCCGCTTCGTGCATGCCGCGCCGAACGTGCAGATCGAGCGCCTGATCCTGGTCGACACCGTTGGCCAGGTGACGCGCGAGGAGATCGTCGAGCTCGAGTACCTCGAGGTGACCGACTACGTGCCGATCATCGAGGGCCAGCACGAGATCATCGTCGACATCGTCGATCC
>SKMG01000426.1 GCA_007121175.1 Trueperaceae bacterium
CTGCGGGGCTCGAACCCGCGACCGAGCGATTATGAGTCGCCTGCTCTGACCAACTGAGCTAAGGGCCCCCGTAACGCTCCTATGGTAGCAATGCCCGGCCGCGACACGTGGCAGCAGGGCACCGCACGTCCTCGCACCAGCGCCAAGGACCGAAGGGCGCGCCGACTCCGACCTCGTCATGGGGTTGCGGACCGCCGAGCGCCGCGATCCGCGTCTCCAAGCGCTACGGCTTCAGCACGACCTTGATGCAGTCGTCTTCCTTGTCGCGGAAGGTCTGATACATGCCGGGACCCTCCTCGAGCGACACCCGGTGCGTGACGACGAACGCCGGGTCGATCTCACCGGCCTCGATGCGCGCCAGCAGCGGCCGCAGGTAGCGGTGAACGTGGGTCTGCCCCATCTTGAAGGTCAGCGCCTTGTTGAAGGCTGCGCCCATGTTGAGCGAGTCGATGAAGCCGCCAAAGACGCCGGCGATCGACACCACGCCGCCCTTGCGGCAGTTGTGGATGGCCTCGCGCAGCGCATGCGGTCGGCCGGTCACCACGCGCAGGTTCTGCTTGACGTCGTCGACCCAAGAGAGCACGCCCGCGCCGTGCGCCTCCATGCCGACGGCCTCGATGCAGACATCGGGCCCGCGGCCGCCGGTCATCCAACGCAGCTGCTCGCCGACGTCCTCGTGCTCGTAGTCGATGGTCTCGGCGCCGCCCGCCTCACGGGCCATCCGCAGCCGGTTCGGGAACCGATCGATCCCGATGACGCGCTCGGCGCCGAGCATCCATGCGCTCTTGATCGCGAACTGGCCGACCGCGCCGCAGCCCCACACGGCCACCGTCTCGCCGCCCTGGATGCCACCGTTCTCGGCGGCCATGTAGCCGGTGGGGAGGGCGTCGGTGAGGAACAGCACCTGGTCGTCGCTGAGGCCGCCCGGGACCTTGATCGGCCCGACGTCGGCGAACGGCACGCGCACGTACTCGGCTTGGCCGCCCGGGTAGCCGCCGAGCAGGTGGGAGTAGCCGAAGATGCCGGCGGGCGAGTGTCCGAACAGCGTCGCTGCGGCCGCCGCGTTCGGGTTGGAGTTGTCGCACAGCGACCACAACTCCGCCTTGCAGAAGAAGCACGTGCCGCAGGCGATGGGGAACGGTACGACCACGCGGTCACCGACCTCGAGCGAGTCGACCTTCTTGCCGACCTCGACGACCTCGCCCATGAACTCGTGTCCGAGGATGTCGCCCCGCTCCATCGTCGGCATGTAGCCATTGAATAGGTGCAGGTCGGAGCCGCAGATCGAGGTGCTCGTGACCCTCACGATGGCGTCGCGCTCGTTGATCAGCTCGGGCTCGGGGACGTCCTCGACTCGGACGTCGCCCGAACCGAACCAGCACAGTGCTCGCATGCTGCCTCCTTAGTTGGCCCGGCGCAGCACCGTGACCGGTGCGGGGTCTGATTCCGTGCCTTCCTCCCGCGCGGCCGGGCTCGCATACGCCGTCGTGATCGATCCGCCCGTCTCGAGCTCCTGCTTGAGCCGCCTGAGGCCCTCGTCGGCCTGCTGCGCGGGCTCCTTGCCGAAGAGCTTGGCGACCGCCGCGCCGAGCTGACCACCCGGGGGAAAGTACGTGAACGACAGTCGCACCTCGGTTCGCTCCGGCCCGGTGGCCGTGAAGCGCACCGAGCCCTCGTTCGGCACCGGAGCGTCCTCGACCGAACGCCAGGCGATGACCTCGTTCGGTCGGTCCTCCGTGAGCATCTCCTCCCACTCGATGCTCACACCCCCCGGAGCCTCCACACGCCAGGAGTAGCGGCCGTCGCCGACCTCGCGAACGGACTCGAGGTGCGGCATCACGCGCGGTAGTTCCTCGAGCCGCCGCATCGAGCGGTACACCTCGGCCGACGGACGGTCGATGGTCACGCTCCTGCGAACGCGGATCGGCGTGGTCGCCAAGGCCGCCGCGCGCTCAGCGGCGCGCAGGTAGAGAACGACGCCGGCGCCGGCCGCGCCCGCCAGCGCTAGGCCCAGGGCGACGTTCCTGCGTCGAGCGTGCGCCCGCTTCCGTGCTTTCCTACGCTGCCATCCCCTGAACATGACCGCTCCTCCCAAGGGCCGCTCGGGTCAGGCGGCCCACTTCGTGCCTCGACAGTAGACACTTCAGGAACCGAAGGATGTCGCGCGGCTGGGGGACTGGCAGACGAGCGCTCGGACGCTGGCCGCGCTCACCCCTGTGGCTGGGCGAACGCTCTTCGGATCGATGCGCGCGCCGCGCCGCTGACGCGCCTAGTCCTCGTCGTCGTTGCGGTCGTGCGCCGGCGGCGGCGCAGGCGAGAGCGCCGCGATCTCGTCACGCATCGCGCTCGTCATACCGAACTCGGCCGCAGCCAGCGACGGCTCGAGCTGCTCGACGTCGCGCGCGCCGATGATCGGCGCGGTGACGGCGGGGTGCGACGCGACCCAGGCCACCGCGAGCGTCGCTGGATGCACGCCGGCAGCGTCGGCGTACTCGGCGAAGCGCTCGGCCACGCCGAAGGTGCCAGGGGTCCCGTAGCGGATGGCGTAGTGCTCGACTTCGACCAGGCGTCCCCGCTCCGGCCGGGCACCGGCGCGGTACTTCCCCGCCAGCAGCCCGCCGCCGAGCGGGCTGTAGGGCGTCACGGCCAGCTGCTCGGCGCGTGCGAGCGGCAGGATCTCCACCTCGGCCTGGCGCTTGACCAGGTTGTACATCGGCTGCACCGCCTCGAAGCGCGAGAGAGCGTTGCGCGCAGAGATACCCAACGCCGTGGCGATCTGCCAGGCCGCCCAGTTGCTCACCGCGAGGTAGAGGACGAGGCCGCGCCGCACCAGGTCGTCCAGGGCGCGTAGCGTCTCCTCGATCGGCGTCAGCACGTCGAACTTGTGTACGAAGTAGACGTCGAGCCGGTCGGTGCCGAGGCGCCGCAGGCTCTGCTCGACGGCGCGCACCACGTGGCGCCGCGAGAGCCCGCGCGCGTTGACATCGTCACCGACGCGGCCGAACACCTTGCTGGTGATCACCAGCCGGTCGCGCTCGTCGGCCATGACACGGCCGAGGATGGTCTCCGCGCGGCCACGACCGTAGACGTCGGCGCAATCGAAGAAGTCGATGCCGGCGTCGCGGCAGCGCGCGTAGAGGCGGCCGGCCTCGGCCTCGTCCGCGGTGGTGCCGAACGACATGGTGCCGAAGCACAGCGAGGAGACCTGTACGCCGGTGCGGCCGAGGATGCGGTGGTCCATGCACGAGCGTAGCCGACGACGACCGGACTCGCGGCCGGCTCCGGAAACGCGGTTGACACGGGCCGGAGCCCACCGGCCGCTGACCGGTCAGTGGTTCAGGACGCCGTTCGAGAGGTGCGCGTGATCGTTCACCGTCACCAGGGTCACGCCGCGCGCGTCGAAACGCAGGCGCGTGATGCTGGTGTTGTCGATCCGCAGCCGCCAGGCACCGTCCTGCGGGCGACCGACCACGCCGTAGAGCGCGCTGCGGATGGTGCCGCCGTGGCTGAACGCAGCGACCGCGCCGCTCTTCGGGAGCTCGGCGCGAAAGGCCGCGAAGCGCGCCAGGAGATCATCGTACGACTCCCCGCCCGGCACCCGCCGGCGGTAGGGATCCTCGCGCCAGTGTGCCGCGACGGCCGCCTCGGCCTCGTTCAGCTCGATCCAGGC
>SKMG01000235.1 GCA_007121175.1 Trueperaceae bacterium
AGGTCGGCGTCGGTGACGCCGCCACCCGACAGCGGCACGGCGCCGCCGCCGAGACGCCCCGCGCCGGACACGACCGGTAGGCTGCGCTCATGGAGGGCGCCGCCATCACGCCGCCGCCGGTCGACGCCGCCAAGAGCGCCTGGCGGCGCTGGGCCCGAGCGCGACGGCGGGCCCTGGCGGCGGCAGATCCGGATGGTCTCGCCGAGCGTGCCGTGGCGGCGCACATCGGGGCGTGGGCGCCTTGGTGCGGCGCGCGGGTCGCGCTCGTCTACCTGGCCTTCGGGAGCGAGCTCGATCCGTTGGCCGGTGGCCTGCTCAGCGCTCGAACGCAGCAGCCCGGCGCGGGCGCGCCACCGGCCCTGCGGCTTGCCACCACCCGGACCGCCCCGGGCGCCAGCGGACTCAGCGTGCACGAGCTCGAGCCCGAGGCGCTCGTGCCGCATCCGCTGGGCTTCATGCAGCCGAGCCCGAGCGCGCCGTTGGTCGACCTCGACGTGATCGACGTAGCCCTGGTCCCCGGTCTGTGCTTCGATCGCCGCGGCTATCGCCTCGGCTACGGCCGGGCCTACTACGACAGGCTGCTGCCGCAACTCCCGGCGCGGGTCGCCACGGTCGGGGTCACGCGCGAGGCGTTGATCGTAGAGCGCCTCCCGACCGAGCCGCACGACGCGCCGGTGGGCTGGCTGGTGAGCGAGTCCGGCCTGCGCGAGGTCACGGCGTAGCAGCGCGGTTCGGCCGCCCCGCAGCGCGACTCGGCCACCTCGCGGTACGGCTCACTCCTTGACGGCGCCCGCGGTGAGTCCCTGAACGATGCGCCGCTGGAAGGCGAACACCAGCACGACCAGCGGGATGGTGACCAGCACCGCGGCGGCCATGATCTCGCCGAACGGCTGCTGGTACGCCGACTCGCCGCTGAAGAGCGCGATCGCCACCGGCACGGTGCGAGCGCTGCGGTCGATCACCGTGAAGGTCAGCGCGAAGAGGTACTCGTTCCAGGCCTTGACGAAGGCGAGCAGGCCGGTGGTGACGAGTGCGGGTGCGGTCAGCGGGAGCAGGACGTGCCAGAACGACTGCATCATGGTTGCGCCGTCGACCTGGGCCGCCTGCAGGAGCGAGGCGGGCAGGCCGCGGAAGAACGCCTGCAGTACCCAGACCGTGAACGGCAGCGTGAACAGCAGGTAGGAGAGGGTCACGCTCAGCAGCGAGGGCATCGCCAGGAGGCGGATGACGGCGTAGAGCCCCGCGAGCACGGCAACCTGCGGGAACATCGTCATCGCCAGGATGCCGTAGAGCGAGGGCGTCTTGCCGCGGAATCTCAGCTGCCCGAGCGCGTAGCCCGCGAAGGCTCCCACGGCCAGGCTGAGCAAGGTGGCGGCGCTGGCGACGACGGCGCTGTTGAGCACCCCGCGCACGAACGCCGCGTTGCCGAGCACCGACTCGAAGTTCGCGAAGCTCACGCGCTGCGGCCAGTAGCTCGCAGGCGTCCGGATGAGCTCGGCCTCGGTCTTGAGCGCCGAGACCACGGCCCAGTAGAAGGGCAGGAGCAGGTAGACCAGGATGACCGCCACCAGCAGCCAGAAGAGTGTCCTGCGAGCGATCCTGGCGCGGGCACGCGGGCTCATCGGGTGTCGACCTTGAGCATGCGCATGTAAGAGACCGCAAACACGAGGATGATCAGGAAGATGACCACGCTCGCGGCCGACGAGAGCCCGACCTCGCGCTGGTCGATGAGGACCGACTGGGTGTAGCTCGCCAGCGAGTAGCGTTGGCCGCCCAGCACCACCTGGAACACGTCGAACACCCGCAGGGCGTCGAGCGTGCGGAAGATCAGCGCGACCGCGATCGCCGGCGCCATCAGCGGCAGCGTGATCGAGGTGAAGCGTCGCACCGCCCCCGCCCCGTCGATCTCGGCGGCCTCGTAGAGCTCTTTCGGTATCACCGCCAGGCCGGCCAGGAAGAGCAGCGCCATGAACGGCGTGGTCTTCCAGACGTCCATGGCGATCATCGTAGGCAGCTGCATCGAGGCGGTCTGGAAGAAGCCGATGTTGCCGTCGCCGAGTCCGAGGTCATAGAGCAGCGTGTTGAAGAACCCGACCCGGGTGGGCTGCAGCATCCACTCCCAGATGCGCGCCGAGACCACCGTCACCACCGCCCACGGCAGCAGCATCGCGGTCCGCAACAGTCCGCGGCCGACGAACTCCACCGAGAGCACCAGGGCGATGATCATGCCGAGGATCGTCTCGAGCGCGACGGACCAGACGGTGAAGACGACGGTGTCGACGGCGGCACGGATGAAGGCGGGCGTGGTCGCACCGACCACCCAGCGTGAGCCGAAGGCGGAGAACTCGTAGACCGCCGAGTAGCGCACCGGTTCACGCGGCAGCACCCGCACCCACGACTCATAGCGGGGCCGGCCGTCACGCAACTCCTGGAGGCCGGTATCGGGATCGACCACCGGTGGGAGCCGTCGCATGGTCAGCGACAGCAGTCGCCGGTAGTTCTCGAGCCCCACGAACGACCGCTCCACGCGCGCCGTGGCGAAGCGGGCGTCTGTGACTGAGAGCGACACCACCTGCCCGAGTGGGTAGAGCGCGACGACGGCCATCACGACCAGCGCCGGCAGCATCAGCAGCCAGGCGGCGCGCGCTTCCCGGCCGGCGAGCTGCCGTCGCTTGTCGGCGCTCGGCGCCGCAGCCGTCCGGCCGCCGGGGGCGGCTCCGGTGAGCGGAGGGCGGTCGGGGCCGACCGCGTTCACGACCCGACCTCGACCGCGGCCAACGGGTCGCCGGTTTCGCGCATCCAGGCGACCAGGCGCTCCTGGAGCACGTCGCCGACCTGCCGGTGGTCATCGTCGAAGCGGACGTTGCGGCGCTCGAGCGGATCGAGCGCCAGCGCGTGGAGCGCCACGCGCGTCGGGCGCTCGGTGATCGCCGCGCGCAGCGCCTGGCCCGAAGGGCTGTTCTCCACGTCGGCAGGGTAGTACGCCGCCTCTCGTGCGCTGTAGTCGACGATCAGCTTGTGGCTCTCAGTGCGCAGCGCCCGCATCGGCACGAAGGCGTCGTGCCAGTGCAGCTGGGCGTAGAGGTGATCGCGTACCGAGGCCACCTCGCCGCGCAGCAGCGGCAGGCAGTCGATCCCGTCGACCGAAGCCTCGGGCGTGCCGCCGGCGGCGCGCAGCAGCGTGGGGTAGAGGTCGAGGTTGAGGACCATCGCGCCGCAGCGGGTACCGGGGCGCGTCACGCCCGGCCAGCGGATCAGCAGTCCGGTCTCCAGGCCGGCGTCGTACAGGGTGCCCTTGGCGCGCGGAAAGGCGATGCCGTGATCGGTCGTCACGATCACCACCGTGCTGGCGTCGAGCCCGCGCGTCTCGAGCGCTGCGAGCACCTGCCCTACGCCCTCGTCGAAACCACGGACGCGACCGTGGAAAGCGGCGATGTCACGCCGCACCTCAGGCGTGTCAGGCAGGTAAGGCGGCAGCGGCACCGCGCCGGGATCGTCGTCGACGTACCCAGGGTGATCGAAGGGCCGGTGCGCTTCGAAGAAGCCGACGCTGGCGAAGAAGGGCCGGTCTCCATCGAGTCCGTCGAGCGCCTCGCCGAAGGCGGGCGCCACCTCGCGCGCCAGCTGCGGCCAACGGGTGCCGACGCAGCGGTCGTAGCCGAGCAGCTC
>SKMG01000391.1 GCA_007121175.1 Trueperaceae bacterium
GCGCCACGGCGTGGCCGATGTCGCCCGCACCGCCGGTCACCAAGAGCGTCGTGCCGCTGAAGTCGTAGGTGGCCGTGGACATGGTTCACTCTCCAGCATTGAGTCCGAAGATGCTCGGCAGATAGCGCATGAAGAAGTATGACAGGATCATCGGCGGCACCATGAGCAGCGCGATCGAGGCGCTGAGCTGCCCCCACGGCACCTCCATGCCGACCACGGCAAAGGTGGCCGAGGCGACCGGCATCGTGATGGCCTGCCGCGAGGTCAGCACGAATGCCAGGAAGAACTCGTTCCACACCAGGATGAACACGAACATCGCCATACCGATCAGGCTCGGCAGGGCGAGCGGCAGGGCGATCCTCAGGAAGACGCCGAGGCTGCTGAGGCCCTCGAGTTGCGCGGCCTCTTCGAACTCGATCGGAACGCGCTGGAAGGAGGCGATCGAGAGCCAGAGCATGGTGCTGATGGTGATGCCCAGGTAGGTGATGATGAGCGCGGGCCTGGTGTCGAGCAGGCCGAGCTGGAGCCAGACCAGGAAGAACGGGATGACGGCCGCCACAGGCGGCATGAACCGCAAGGAGAGCACGAAGAAGCGCAGGTCGTTCTTCGCCCTGAAGGTGTAGCGAGCGAAGACGTAGGCCGTGGGCACCGCGAACAGCGCGCCGATGAGCAGCGACAGCGGCACCACGATCAGGCTGTTGACCACTCCGCGGGTGATCGTGCCGATCTGGAGCACGCGCTCGAAGTTCGCGAGCGTCGGCGTGAAGAAGAGCTTTGGCGGGTAGGAGATGACGTCGACGCGGGTCTTGAAGGCGTTGAGGATGATCCACACGATCGGTGCTAAGGCGACCAGCACGATGGCGATCAGGATCACGTAACTCAGGATCCGCAGCGGGCTGATGCGGCTCATGACTCGTGCCACCTCCTGAGCGCCTTCCAGGCGATGGTGACGAAGACGATCGACAAGATCAGCATGAAGATCGACATGGCGGCCGCGTACGACACCCTGCCGGCCGTTCCGAGGCCCTGCCAGTAGGCGTACATGTCGAGCGTTTCGGTCGCGGTTCCCGGCCCGCCCGCCGTGAGCACGAAGATGAAGTCGAACGAGCGCAGCGATTCCATCATCTTGACGAACACCAGCGGTACCGAGAGCGGGAGGATGAGCGGGTACATGATCCGCAGGTAGAGCTCGAGCGTGCTCGCCCCGTCGAGCCTCGCGGCCTCGATCACCTCGGTGGGCACCTCGCGCAAGAGGATCATCACCAGCGCCGTCAGCAGGAACCCCCATTGCCAGACGTCGATGACCACGATCGACGGGAGCGCGAGGCGAGGGTTCTGCAGGAAGATGAACGGCCCGAGGTTCACCAGGCTGAACAGGTAGTTGATGACCCCGATCGATGGGTCGTACATCAGCCGCCACATGTAGGCGGCGCCGACTCGCGGCAGCACCGCGGGGAGGATGAAGGCGAACAGGCAGAGGCTCCGGACCGTCGCTGAGCGGACCGTCTCGTGGACGAAGGGAGCGACCACGAACGCGACGAGCATGGAACCGACCACGGTCCCGACCAGGAAGAGCCCGGAGACGCGCAACGAGTTGAGGAAGCGGGCGTCTTGGAACATCCCGAGGTAGTTCCCGAGTCCGATGAAGGTCATCGGATCCGCTCGGCGCAGGTCCCAATCGTGAAGCGAGTAGTAGATCGCCGTCGACAACGGGTAGAGCGCGAAGGCGAACAGCACCACGAACGTCGGGATCAGGAACACGTAGAAGAACGACCGTCTGCTCACGTCGTCACAGCCACTTCACACCGGCGACGTGCGCGTGGTGGGTCGAGATACCCACCACGCGCTTCCACCGGATGACCTTCAGCGTCCCAGCGCCTGGCGAGCGTGCTCGACGGCGTCGTCGAGCGCAGCCTGGACATCGTACGGCTGCCCGCTGTAGGCGGCGGTGAAGAGCTCCTCGAGCCTGATGCCGAGGTAATCGCCGATCTCACCCCACTGCGGGATCTGCGCGATGGTGAGCCGCTGCACCTCGAGCATGCCGCTCATGGCCTCGGCGAACTCGGCCGGGTAGGCTGCCTCGAACTCGTCGCTCTCGAAGGTGGCGGTGCGGGCGTTGGTGAGGCCCCAGCCTGCGGTGACCTTGCGGAGCTCGTTCTCCTGGCTCGTGAACCACGCGATGAACCGGCCCGCGGCTTCCCGCTCGGCTTCGGTGGCGGCGCCCGGCGCCGAGATGGCGAGGCCGTGGACGCTGGTGTTGGAGACCGAGCCCTCCGGTCCCGCCGGCGGGATGTCGAAGCCCATGAGGCCAGGCAGGATCGAACGCTCGGGGTCTTGGAGCGTGTCCATCTTCAGATCGGCGAAGGTGACGATGCCGATGCGCCCGGCTGCGAAGGCGTCCATGACGTCAGACCACGACATGGTCGGGCTCGGGCTGTGGAGCACCAACTCGATGTAGTACTCGACCGCCTCGACGGCCTCCGGGGAGTTGAAGACGGGGTTGCCCTCGTCGTCGAAGTAACGCCCGCCGAAAGCGTGCAGGTAGGGGCTGAAGCGCCAGACGTTCATGCCCGAACCGCGCAGGCCGCGCGTGCCGGTCCCGTACAGCCGCGGCGGGTCGTGAAGGGTCCTGACCACCTCGAGGTACTCGTCGAGCGTCGTCGGCGCGGCGAGACCGTGCTCGTCGAGCAGGTCCTGCCGGTAGAACATGATGTCGCCCTCCTTGGTGATGGGGGCGGCATACGGCGTGCCGTCGTAGCTCAGGACGTCGACGAGCGCCTGCGCGAAGCCGTCGAAGTCGTACTCCTCGGGGTAGTAGTCGCGGATCGGCACCAACCAGTCGTTCGCCGCGAACTCGGCGATGTTGGCCTCGTCGATGTAGTACACGTGGAACTGCCCGGCGCCCGAGGCGGCGTCGAGCCGCGAACGCGAGCGACGCTCGAGCTCGGCGAAGTAGGTGATGTCGACCCGGATGCCGGTCTCTCGCTCGAACTCCGGGAACAACCGCTCCATCACTTCCCATTCGGGCCTCGGCTGGGCGAGGACCTCGACTACTTGTTGAGGTTGCGCGTGGGCGCCTGCAAACAGGACCACGAGCGCGATGATCGTCAGTTTTCGCATTGCTGCTGCCTCCGCATAGGCTGGCTTGGCGTCGTCGCATCGAGCTCTTCGGTCTCACGCCGTCATGGATCGGCCATGCGCACCTCCAAGTGGCCCACGACCGTTCCGGCCGCCGACGAGGCGCTCGCGTCGCGTTCAGCGCTGAAAGACCGAGCCATCGGTGGCCTCCAGTCGTCCGCTCGCGGGCAGGGCCGCACGCGGCATGAATTCGTAGTCATGACCATAGCGGAAGCGCCCGGATGTGTCAACCGACCGGGCGCCGGTGATCTCCGATGGCGAGGCAGTGAACGCACCTTTCTGCGCTGGGCACGTCGTTCTCCGCGCCCGCAACGCCCGGCTGCGGTAGACTGGCTTCGTGGTCAGTCTGAGCGACGTCGCCGAGCGCGCGGGAGTGTCGCCGAGTACCGTGCGGCGCGCCATCCGTGAGCCAGGGCTGGTTTCGCCTGCGACGCTCGAGAGGGTGCTCGAGGTCGTCGCAGCGCTCGGCTACGAGCCCAACGAGACCGCGGGCGCCCTGCGCCGGGGCCGCA
>SKMG01000083.1 GCA_007121175.1 Trueperaceae bacterium
GGCGAGGAGGCCGGCTCGGCCCCAGCCGAGATCGTGATCGTCCCCTTCGACGAGAGCTTCGCGGCGACGCCGGCCGAGCGCTTCGTGGCGTCGCTGGCTGGGCTCACCCCGAGCGCGATCGTGGTCGGTGAGGACTTCCGCTTCGGGCGCGACCGCCGCGGCACGACCGCCCAGCTCGCGCTCGCCACCGTGCGCCTCGAGGTGCTGCCACTGGTGTCGCTCGGGGGCGAGGTGGTGAAGTCCTCGGCCATCCGTGAGGCGCTCGAGGCCGGCGAGGTCGAGCGCGCCGCGGACCTGCTCGGCGCGCCCTACCGCGTCACGGGCCCGGTGGTCGAGGGTCACCGCCGCGGGCGCACCATCGGCGTGCCGACCGCCAACGTCGCGCTCGATCCGCGCAAGGCGCTCCCCACCGGCGTCTTCGCAGTCCTCGTCGATCTGCCCGACGGTGCGCGCCGCGGGGGCATGGCCAACCTCGGCGCGCGGCCGAGCTTCGACGACCCGAGCGCCAGCCTCGAGGTCCACGTCTTCGACTTCTCAGGCGACCTCTACGGCGCCGAGATCACCGTCCACGTGATCGCCCGTCTGCGCGGCCAGCAGCGCTTCCCCGACCTGGGCGCCCTGCAGCGCCAACTCGAGCTCGACGCCGCCGCAGCGCGCGAGCGACTGGCACAGGCCCCGGCCTGAAGCGCTGGGGCGGTACACTCCCCCATGCTCATCTACGGCCGCCATGCCGTCGCCGAGGCGCTGGCCGCCGGCGCCGCACTGCGCGTCTTCGTCGCACGCGGGGTACGAGGGGCGACCCTCGCCGAGTTCGACCGGCTGACCAGGTCGGCCGGAGTGCCGCTCGAGCTGGTGCCGCGCATCGAGCTCGATCGGAGCCTGAAGACGACCGCGCACCAGGGCGTGGCTGCCGAGCTGCCGGAGCTGCGTTACGCCGAACCCGACGCGCCCTTCGCGCTGGCCGAGGCGCGCGGCGAGCGGCCGCTGTTGGTCGCGCTCGATCAGGTGACCGATCCGCGCAACTACGGCGCCATCATCCGCTGCGCCGAGGCGCTCGGCGCCCACGGGGTCGTCACCGAAACGCGGCGCAGCCCGCCGCTCTCGGCGACGGTGGCCAAGGCCGCCGCGGGCGCCGCGTCGCACCTGCCGCTGCTCCAGGTCACCAACGTGCCGCGCTACCTGAGCGAGCTCAAAGAGCGCGGCGTGTGGGTCTACGGCAGCGCCGCCGAGGCAGAGCTCGCGTCACATGAGGTCGACTGGGACCGCGACCTGGTCCTGGTGATCGGCGCCGAGGGGCGCGGCATGCGGCGGCTGGTGCGCGAGACCTGCGACGAGGTGGTCCGCGTGCCGCTGCGCGGCCGGATCGGCTCGCTCAACGCCGCCGCCGCCACCGCGGTGCTCCTGCACGACATCGGGCTGGGCCGCGACGGCGCGCGCGCCCCTGCCGCTCGCAACGCGCAGCGATAGGAGTCCCCATGCCAGGCCGCCTACGACCGCATCACTCGAGCCGCCTCGTGAGCATCGGCGAGCCGGCCATCGCGCCCGACGGCCAGCGTGGCGTGTACCTGCGCTCGGAGGTGGTCGAGGCCGAGGGCGACGCACCGCCGAGGTACCGGCGTCGCCTGTTCCTCGTGCACCTCGAGACCGGGCACGAGCGCGCGCTCACCAGCGGCGACTCCGCCGGTTCCGCCGCCTGGTCGCCCTGCGGCCGCTTCATCGCCTTCTTGGCGTCGCCCCGAAGCACCGCGACCGCTCGGGCGCCGGCCGGCGCCGGCTCGAAGGGACAGCCCAGTCAGCTGCACGTCATCGCCGCCGACGGCGGCGAGGCCTGGGCCCGCACCAGCTTCGCGTCCGGGGTGATCGAGTTCGTATGGGACGCCGACGGCGAGCGGCTGTTGCTGACCACCCGCGAGGACTGGCGCGACGAGAGCGAGGAGCGCGGCAGCGGCCGCTGGGTCGACGCGCGCCTGCACCGCTTCGACGGCATCGGCTGGTTACCGACCGGCCCGGTGTCGCTGTGGGAGGTCGACCGCTCCGAGGGCGGCTCGGCGAAGCGCCGTTGGAGCTTCGACCAGCCGCCGCGCGAGCTGCGGCTCTCCGCTGACGGCCAACGCCTGGTGTACCTCGCTGCCCTCGACCGGGACGAGGCCGACCGCGGTCTCTCGCGGCTGTGGTCACGGCGCGCCGGCAGCGGTACGGCGAAGGACCTGCTGGGGCGGGCCGGGCTGCTCTCGAGCCCCAGCCTCTCGCCCGACGGCCGCACGGTGGCGTTCCAGGCGCCCGCGGACCTCACCACCATCGGGGCGCCGCTCACCACCTTCGTGGTGCCGCGCCGTGGCGGCGAGGCCCGGCCGCTGACGCACGACCTCGAGACCGCGCCCAGCGTCGCGGGCGACACGCGCGTCGGTAAGGGACCGACCCGACCGGTGTGGCTGGGCGCCGAAACGCTGCTCGTGGCGCTGAACCGCGAGGGCCGCTCGCACTTAGCGAAGCTCTGCCTCGACGGCCGGCTGGAGACCTTGCAGGAGGGCGACCGCGCGGTGGTCGCCTTCACTGCAGTCGCGCGCCGCGCGCTCGCGGTGGTGGAGACGCCGGCCAGCCCAGGCGTGCTGATCGTGCGCGACGTCGACGGCACCGAGCGGCAGCTGGTCGATCCCAACGCGAGCTTCATCGCGAAGCGGCCGCTCGGCCACCACCAGCGCCGGACCTTCATCGGCCCGGACGGCCAGGAGCTGACCTACTGGCGGCTCGAGCCACGCAAGCCGCGTCGCGACCGAGCGATGGTGGTGCAGGTTCACGGCGGGCCCTACACGAACTACGGCGAGGCGTTCATGTTCGAGTTCCAGGCCCTCTCAGCCGCCGGCTACACCGTGATCTACGGCAATCCGCGCGGCGGCTCGAGCTTCGGCGGCGCCTTCTCCGGAGCGATCAAGGGCGCCTACGGCAGCGTCGACGCCGCCGACGTGCTCTCGATCGTCGATCACGCGCTCGGCGAACAGGCCACGGCTGACGCACCGGTGCACCTCACCGGCGGCTCTTACGGCGGCTTCATGACCAACTGGCTCACGTCGCACACTCCGCGCTTCCGCAGCGCAGTGACCCAGCGCTCCATCTGCAACTGGCTGTCGTTCTACGGCACCAGCGACATCGGACAGTGGTTCGGCGCCCAGGAGGTCGGCGGCACTCCCTGGGACGATACCGAGCGCCTCTGGGACCAGAGCCCGCTGAAGTACGTCGCGAACGTCACCACGCCGACGCTGGTGATGCACTCCGAGGAGGACCACCGCTGCCCCATCGAGCAGGGCGAGCAGTGGTTCACCGCGCTCAAGGCGCTCGGCAAGGCCGAGACGCGGCTGCTGCGCTTCCCGGGCGAGGGGCACGAGCTCTCGCGTGCCGGCCGGCCGGACCGGCGCATCGAGCGGCTCGAGGCGATGCTGGGTTGGTTCGAGACGCACCCGTGAGCGGCGGCGTGCTACGATGCCGCGTTGGGCTGCGGGACCGGCATCGACGCATCGGGGCCTAGCCCTTCGGATCCGGTCCGGCGCCAAGTTCTTTGTGCGTGCCCGCCGCGGCACCAGGAAGGTTCGACCATGGCTCTCGCCAAGGCAGACAAGCAGTCCGTCATCCAACGCTTCGGACTCGA
>SKMG01000088.1 GCA_007121175.1 Trueperaceae bacterium
CGTGGTGGAGGTCGACTACTTCGTGCCCGACAGCCCTCTGCCGCACGTCATGCTCGACAACCTCGGTGCCATCGACGCCGGGGTGGCGCACCTGGTCGCACACGGGCACCGACGCATCGCCACGCTATCGAGCTACCATCCCCGCCTGAACGCCGACGAGCGCGTGCAGCGCTTCCCGGAGGCGCTCGCGAGGCACGGCTTGACGTTGCCGCCGGTGTACGTGTCGCAGACTTCGCCCACCGAGCGGGAGGGGTACGAGGTCACGCTGCGGCTCATGCGTCTCGACGAGCCGCCGACGGCCATCTTCGCGACCACCGGCTCCATGGCCGCCGGTTCGTATCGGGCCCTCATGGAGCTGGGCCAACGCGTTCCGCGTGACGTGAGCCTGGTGGCCTTCGACGACTATCCCTGGATGCGGCTCGTGACCCCCGGCATCGACACGCTGGCCCAGCCGGTGGAGGCGATGGGGCGCGCGGCGGTGCGGCTGCTGTTCGAACAGCTGCGCCTCGGCACTGACCTCCCGGTCGAGCGGCTGCGGTTCCCGGCCGAACTGCGCGTGCGCGGCAGCGTACGGCCGCCGAGCTGAGCGCAGCCGGTGCGCGCTGGCCGGCTCGCAGCCGCACGCCGGTGCGCCCGCGCGGGGGCGAGGCAGGGAAGGCCGCTCGCCTGCTGCGGCTCCTCGAGAATCCCGCCGCCGACGCTCGTCCGAGGGGTCAGCGGTGCGCTGGGAGCGCACACGCAACGCGGACGCCCGAACCTGTTCCTTCCCTGTTCGTAGCCTAGACACACATTGTACACCCCGGGCTCGGCTATGGTCATCTTCGTCAGCGGACGAACCGCCCCCACGGCAGGTTGCATTCAGGCGCCGCCCGGTTGGTTCCGCTCGATGCCCACCCGACCAACGTGTCGGCATACCCAGGAGGAACCGCATGATCGCACGCAGCCTCATCGCCCTCGTACTCTCCCTCGGACTCGTGCTCGGCGTCGCCGGCGCCTCGGGCCACGGCCACGACACGCCCGCCACCGTGGTCGACATCGCCACGAGCAACGACGACTTCTCGACGCTCGTAGCAGCCGTCGTGGCGGCCGACCTGGCCGGCGTCCTCTCCGGTGAGGGCCCCTTCACCGTCTTCGCACCCACCGACGCCGCCTTCGCGGCCGCCCTCGAGGCGCTCGGCATCAGCGCCGAGGAGCTCTTGGCCAGCCCCGACCTCGGCGCCATCCTCACTTACCACGTCGTGGCCGGTAACCTGCTCGCCGCCGACGTGCTCGCCGCTGTCGAAGCTGGTTATGGCGTGGCGATGGTCGAGACCGTCAACGGCGCCTCGATCACCGTCGAAGTGGTCGACGGCAACGTGGTGCTCGATGGCACCGCCACCGTGATCATGACCGACCTGACCGCCGAGAATGGCGTGGTGCACGTCATCGACGCCGTCATCCTGCCGCCCAGCGAGTAACCGCGACCGCACAGCCCAGGCACGAGCAGGCGCGGCCCTTCGGGGCCGCGCCTGCACTCGTCGTCCCACGGTAGCGGGTCGGCCACGACTTCGGGCCGCCGCCGCGCCCCGTCAGTCGCTCGAGTCGGCCGCCGGCGCATCGCGCGGGGCCCTGCCGCGCAGCGTCACGCGCGGCTCATCGATCTGCCAGCCGGTCTGGCGCTCGACGTAAGCCCGCAAGAAGGTGCCGAGAGGCTGTCCGTCGATCAGCGGTGGTGTCACGTCCCTGACTTCGCCGGTCTCGGAACAGATCACATGGTAGTGCTCCGAGGGGTTCGAGTCGTACAGCGCTTCGCCCTGGGCCCCGCTGAAGGCGCGGACCAAGCCGGCCTCGGCCAGCACCCCGAGGTTCAAGTACACCGTCGAGAGGCTGAGCGCCTCGCCCCGTTGCTTGAGCGCGAGGTAGAGCGCATCGGCGCTCACATGCCGATCCTGCTCGCTGAGGTACTCGAGGATCACGCGCCTCGGTCGGCTGTAGCGAAGCCCGCGCGAGCGCAGCACCTCGCGGACCTCGACCGGTCCCCACGGTCGCTCTGGCTTTCGATCCATGCCCGTCGTCATCGGTCAGCCTCTCGGCAGTGAGCCGTAGCCCCCGCGCGTCATCGCTTCACCGTAGCATCTTCGGAACCGTTCCGAAGTTGTGTTGGCGCGCCGTCCCCACAGCGCCCCCTCACGACGTCGCGAGGTACACGTCGCGGCTCGGCGAGTCGGGCGACCTCCAGCCGCCTCGCGCTGCGACGCCCTCGCGCGCCAGTCCGCCTCACGCCCCCCGGCCCACGCCAGCGCTACAAGAGGTGCTCCACCGCCGCGCGCTCCTCGCGCAGTTCCTGCTCGGTCAGTGCCATACGCGCCCGCACCGCCGGCGTGAGCGGCAACGCCTCGACGACGCGCACGTTCCCTTCGTGGATCGTGACGGGATACGAGTAGACGATGCCCTCGTCGACGCCATAGGCGCCACGGCTGGGAATGGCCATGCTCACCCAGTCACCCGCCGGCGTCCCGAAGACCCAGTCGCGCACGTGATCGACCGCGGCCGATGCGGCTGACGCTGCGCTCGAGGCTCCGCGCGCCGCGATGATGGCGGCGCCGCGCTGCTGCACGGTAGGGATGAAGGCATCCCGGACCCAACCCTCGTCGACCACGTCGAGCGCCGGCGTCCCGGCGACGGTGGCATGCGACACGTCCGGGACCTGCGTGGCGCTGTGGTTGCCCCACACGATCATGCGCTTCACGTCGGCGGTACGCTCACCGGTCCTCGCGGCCAGCTGGCTGATCGCGCGGTTGTGGTCGAGCCGCATCATCGCCGAGAACTGCTCGGGACGCAGACCGGGCGCGTTACGCTGTGCGATGAGGCAGTTGGTGTTGGCCGGGTTCCCCACCACGAGAACCTTCACGTCGCGGCTGGCATGCTCGTCGAGCGCCTTGCCCTGCACCGTGAAGATCGCCCCGTTCGCCTCGAGCAGGTCGTTGCGCTCCATGCCTGGGCCGCGCGGGCGCGAGCCGACCAGCATGGCGACGTCCGCCCCAGCGAAGGCCTCGTTGGGATCGTCGCTCGCGACGACGCCCTCGAGCAACCCGAAGGCGCAGTCGTGCAGCTCCATGACGACCCCCTCGAGGGCCTTCATGCCCTGGGGGATCTCGAGCAGTTGCAGCCTGACCGGCTGGTCGGCGCCGAGCATCGCGCCAGAGGCGATGCGGAACAAGAGCGCATATCCGATCTGCCCTGCGGCGCCGGTGACGGCGACTCGTACGGGTGGTTTCATGGTGGGGCCTCCGAAGGATCGACCGTGGCCGCGCGCGGGGACGGGCCGTCGGGGCGCCATGCTACCATCTGCGTCCGCACGGTCCCGGCGAGCCCCAGGGGCCGGCGAGGCTCGAGCTGCGGCGAGCCTCGAGCCGCGGTGAGGCTCGAGCTGCGGCGAACCCCAGGGCCAGGCAAGGCTCGAGTTGCGGCGAGCCTCGAGCCGCGGTGAGGCTGTTTCACGTGAAACAGCGCGGCCTCAGACCGATCACTGCCGGCTCGCGCGAGAGCGCCCCCACACGGCCCGCGAAGCCCCGCGCGAGCGGACGGGCCCCTCAGCGCCGCCGAACCACGGTCTCGCGACGGCGCGGTGCGAAGCAGGCAGGCGCCGGAGGCCGCCCGGCA
>SKMG01000221.1 GCA_007121175.1 Trueperaceae bacterium
ACCGCGCCACCCGGCCACTGGCCCGATCGAGGGCCGAACGCACCAGTCCTTAGGAGGGACACCACATGATCAGACGCCTCACCGCTTTCTCGCTCGCGCTGCTCGTCAGCCTTGCGTTCACTGCGGCCGCCAACCCCTGGCGGCAGTACGAGGGAAGCACCATCGTCGTGAGCTGGCCAGCCCAGTACCACTTCGAGGTGGCGGCCCAGTTCATCCCGCAGTTCACCGAGGAGACCGGCATCGAGGTCGAACTCGATGTCGTCGAGTACCTCAACATGCGCGACCGCCAGATCGTCGAGATCAGCCGGCCCGGCCGAGGCGACATGGACGTGGTCGCCTGGGTGGTGTTCACCAAGAACGAGTACGTCGCCAACCAGTGGCTGACGCCGCTCGCGCCGTTCCTCATCAACCCGCGCCTCACGGCTCCGGACTACGACATCGAGGACATCGTGCCGGCATTCCTGACCGTCGGCGGCAAGTCCGGCGGGGTCAAGGGCTACCTCGACGGTCCCGGAGCCTCGCTGTTCGGCATCCCCTTCAGCCCAGAGACCAGCATCATGCTCTACCGCCAGGACATCTTCGACGAGTACGACCTCGTAGTGCCGACCACCTACGACGAGCTGCTCGAGACCGCCGCCTGGATCACCGAGAACGTGCCCGACGTGTACGGCATGACCACCCGCGGCTCGGCCGGCCACCAGGTCGTGCACGCCTGGCTGCTCCACCTCGCCCCGTTCGGCGGCACGGTGCTGAACGACGACTTCACCCCGGCAGTCAACTCGCCTGAGGCGATCGCGGCCACGTACGCGCTCAAGGCGATCCTCGAGAACTCGCCTCCCGGCATGGCCGCGGCAGGCGCCGGCGAGCAAGACGCGGCCTTCTTGCAAGGCGACTCGGCGATCTACCTCGATCGCAGCGTGCTCGCCGCCCAGGCGGCCGACCCCGCGCGCTCGCGCGTCGTCGGCAACGTCGGCTACGCCCTGCACCCCGAGCAGGTCCAGTGCGGCGCCGAGACCGGTGGCTTCGTGATGGGCATCCCGAGCAACTCCCAGAACCAGGAGGCGGCTTGGCTGTTCATCCAGTGGTTCACCAGCAAGCGCATCGACCTCGAACTCGCCAAAGCCGGCGCCAACCCCATCCGCACCTCGACCCATGCCGATCCCGAACTGCAGGCGATGTTCCCCTGGTACGCCACGGTCGTCGAGCAGCTGCCCTGCGCCGATCCCGACTGGCGCCCGCTGATCCCCGAGTGGGGCGCCATCAACGCCCCGATCCTGGGCGACGAGATCTCCGCCGCCCTGACCGGCCAGAAGACCATCGAGGAAGCGCTCGACAGCGCGGCCGACCGCATCTACGAACTGCTGGATCGCGCCGGCTACTACAGCTGGTGAGCGTGACGCAGCAGCCGCGCTGAAGACGGTATGGGGGGCGTCCCGGCGCCCCCCCGCCACCGTCCCACGCCGCCCGCTCAGCGGCGCCGCGAAGGGCAGTCCTATCCATGCGCACCAACCGGCTCGTCCCATATCTGTTCTTGCTCCCCGCGGTGGCGATCCTCGCGCTGGGGCTCCTGGTGCCGCTGTACAACGCCGTCATGCTCAGCTTCTTCGACTGGAACTTCGGCCAGCCGTGGAGCGCACGCCGCTATCTCGGCTTCGCCAACTTCGAGCGCCTCGTCACCGACCCGACGGTCTGGCGCTCGGTACGCACCACCTTCGTGTTCGGCTTCTGGGTCGTCACCCTCGAGATGCTCATCGGTGTGGGTCTGGCGCTGCTGCTGGAGAAGGCGATCCGCGGCGCGACCTTCTTCCGCACGGTCTTCGTGATGCCGCTCATGATCGCACCGGTGGTCGTCGGCCTCATCTGGCGCTACCTGCTCGACGCCCGCAACGGCATCGTCAACTACTACCTCGCGCGCATCGGCGAGGCCGTGCCGGTCCTCCAGGAGTACGGCTTCAGGTCCCAGGCCTGGCTCGCCGATCCGACCCTGGCGATGGCCTCGATCGTGGTGAGCGACGTCTGGCAATGGACGCCGTTCGTGTTCATGATCGTCCTGGCCGGACTGCAGGGCCTGCCGAGCGACGTGATGGAAGCCGCCTACATCGACGGTGCCAACTGGTGGCGCATGACCTGGCACATCAAGCTGCCGATGATGCGCAATATCCTCCTCATCGCCCTGCTGATGCGCGTCATCGATGTGTTCCGGGCGCTCGAGGTCATCTTCGTCATGACTGGCGGTGGGCCCGGCAGCGCCACGCGGGTCTTGTCGCTGACGCTGTTCCAGACCGCCTTCACCGCCCGCGATCTCGGCTACGCCTCCACCATCGCGCTGCTGCTCTCGCTGATCCTGATCGTGTTCAGCGTGATTCTGCTGGTGTTCAGCAACCCGCTCAAGGGGAAGGCGGACTTCTGATGGACGCGCGCTCCGCCTACCCTGGCACCACCCACCGTCGCCGCATCCCCTGGGCTGACCTCTCGCGGTACGCGGCGCTGATCGTGCTGACGCTGATCACGCTGGCGCCCGTGTTCGTGATGTTCGCGACCTCCTTCAAGGAGCTCGTCGAGATCCAGTCGCGGGTGCCGCGCTGGCTCTTCATGCCGACGCTGTCGAACTACCAGACGATCATCACCCAGTACCGCTTCGTCCCCTACCTCATCAGCTCGGCGGTGATCGGGCTCGGCTCGACCGGCCTCACGCTCCTCACCGCCGGCATGGCTGCCTTCGCCCTGGCCCGCATGCGCTTCCCGGGTCGCGGGCTGATTGCCCAGACGACGCTGGTCATACGCATGATCCCGCCGGCGGTCCTAGCCGTGACCGTCATCGGCTTCTGGATCGCGTGGGGCATCGGCGACCTCGTCCCCGGTATTCGCTACACGCTGCCTGACGGGCTCGGCCGCGGCAACCTCCTCGACGGCAGCCAGCTCGGGCTGATGCTGTTCTACACGGCCCTCAACCTGCCCTTCTCGATCTGGCTGCTCTACGGCTTCATCCGGCAGATCCCGGTGGAGCTCGAGGAGGCCGCCATCGTCGACGGGGCCAACATGCTCCAGGTGCTGTTCCGCGTCGTCTTCCCGCTGATGGGCGCGGGCTTCGCGGTGTCGGCGATCTTCACCTTCCGCATCGCCTGGAACGAGTTCATCCTGGCGCTGATGCTCACCAACCGCTTCACCAAGACGCTGCCGGTGTTCGCCGCCGAGTTCATCCGCGACGACGGCGTGCAATGGGGGCAGATGATGGCGGTGGGCACGCTCATCGTCATCCCGCCAATGCTGATAACCTTCTTCGCGGCCCGGCAGATCATCCAAGGCGTGTCGGCTGGCGCCGTCAAGGGCTAGTCAGTCGCCCGGCCGCCGTTCGAGGCACTCGGCAGAAGGGACGCCATGCAACGACCGCTGCTCCAACTCGCGCTCGACACCTTCGACCTGCCCTCCGCGCTCGCCCCCATGCAGCGGGCGCGCCAGTACGTCGACGTGGTCGAGGCTGGCACGATCTTGTGCCTGGCCGAGGGCATGCGCGCCGTGCGCGCGCTGCGTGTGCTCTATCCCGACAAGCTGCTGCTGGCCGACGTGCGCATCGCCGAAGCCGGCAGCATCATCGCCAAACTGGCCTTCGACGCCGGCGCCG
>SKMG01000380.1 GCA_007121175.1 Trueperaceae bacterium
CCGGCCCGCTGCAGGTGCTGCATCTGCTGGGTGATCTGCTCGATCGGCGCTTGCAGCATGATCAGGTACTGGAACACCATGTAGCCGGTGCCGAGCGTGATCGCTCCGGTGCCGACCAAGTGGATCGAGGCGCCGAGCGTCACCAGGCTGCCGAGCACGAACAGGCCATAACTCGAGAGCCACACCACCGACCGCAGCATCCAGGCGCGCCGCGTGTGGAAGAAGAATGTCCTCACCGGCACCAGGAAGCGGTGCAGCGCGTGGGCGCCCGCGCCGTTGGCGCGCACGTCCTCGATGCCGGCCAAGCGCTCCTCGATGAAGCCGAAGAGCTTGGCGTGCGCCTCACGCTCGAGGGTGGTCGCCGGCACGGCCACGGAGCGGGTGCGCGCCAGCACCGCCAACTCCAGCAGCGTGAAGATCGTCATGGCGGCCCCGATGAGAGCGTTCTCGAGCCACAGGACGACCAGGATGCCCGCCAGCAGCAGGATGCCTCCGAGGACGCGAACCGAGAACTGCGCGAAGAAGTCCGACAGGGCGGTCACGTCACCGTCGATCCGCTCGATCATCTCGCCGGCGGTCCGGGCCTTGTGGAAGCCCAGGTCGAGGCCCAGGCAGTGGCGCGCGAGGTCGCTGCGCAGCGCGTTGGTGGCGGTCCAGCCCACCGCCGCTCCGGCGTAGGTCGCCGCCGCCCCGAGCAGCTGCGTCAGCAGCGCCACGCCCAGGAACAGCAGCGCGAGCCCGGGCAGCCCCCCGGGCGCCCACCACACCGGTTCTGCGCTCATCGTGGCGGCGATGCCCGTACCGCTGGCGGCGCTGCTGCTCGCGGCGTCGATGAAACGCCGCAGGATCTGCGGAACCAGCAGCTGGAGTCCGATGCTGCCGAGCAGCAGCAGCGCCAGCAACGCCGCAGGGCGCCACTGCGGGCGGAGGTAGCGGCCGAGCATGCGGCCGTAGCGCTGGACGGTCGGAGCGCGCGCGGCGGCGGGGGTCGTCTGGGCGGCGGCGGTGGTCATGGCTCCCCCCTCGGGAGATCGGCCTGCGGACGGGTGTTCGAGGTCTCGTGGGTGCCCGCGGTCGCGTCCTAGGGGGACGACACAACGACCGTGGGCTCAGCGGTGGGCCCACGGTCGAGGTTCGAGTCGTTTCTCAGTTGCCGGTCAGTCGGCAGACCTCTCCCTGGGCACCGGGTCGCGCGGCCCGGCCGCGAGGGCGGCGACCAGGCGGAACCGACCGTCGAAGCCGGTGCCGTGCGCGAAGGTACGTGCCAACAGGTCGATCATGCCGAGCGGATGGTAGCGCTGAATGCGGTGCATGTCAAGGGCCCGCATTCGCTTCAATGAGGCGGCCGCCTCATCCCATCTCCGTTACCGGAGCGGAGCCCGTTCACTCAGTGCACGATGGTACCGGAGCGGGGCGCGTTCCCGGCAACGACCACGACTGGCTCGATCCCGGACCCGCGGCTTCCGTTACGGGCACAGCTCCGGAGGTCCGATCCACAGCGCCTCGCCGCGCGCACAGCGGACGGCCTCGGTCGCTGCGACGACACGCCAGCGATCGTCGGCGAGCCGCTCGAGCAGCGTGACGCGCCGCAAGCCCGCGAGTGAATCGTCGAGGAAGCCGCTGGCCTCCATGCTCACGACGCTATAGGGCGCCTGTTCGGGCTCGCTGTCGCGCCGCTGCAGATCCACGCGCGCTGCGTCCCACGGCGACCAGAGGGCGAGCGTCACCAACAGCGGATCGTGCGGCCAGGAAGCACCGGACGCGGCCGCGTCGGCGGTGCCGTGATCGAAGCAGGCCAGCTCACCGTCGCCCCACACGCGGCCTGCCGCGGTCGGACGAGCAGGCAGCAGGGGCGACAGCCACAGTGCGCTCGTGCCTCCGGCGAGGCGCAGTCTGCCGCCGACCGAGGCGTAGCCGTCCGCGCCTCGGAGCGCCTCCAGGACGAGGCGCTCCTGCTCCATGCGCGGCTCCTCGCAGGCGATCAGGGTGCTAACGGTGACGCGCAGGTCGATCCTGCCCGTGGCCTGCAGGTAGGCCTCGCCGAAGAAGCCGTTGCAGCCAGCCGACCCAGCGAGGCGACCGGAACTCGCGTCGACCCGGAGCCAGGCCTCGGCCTCGTGCAGGTCCTGCCGCCCGCCCGCGACCTCGACAGCCTCGATGCGCCAGCGCACGTCTCCCAGCGGCACCTCCTCGAGCACGCCCAGGACCTGCCACCCGGCGTCGCCGTCGAAGCCCGTGGTGCCAGCGCTGCCGCTACCATTGCCGCCAACGCTGCCGCCACCGCGCACGAACAGCCGGTAACCGTGGCCGTCCAGCGGCACGAAGTCGTCCCAGCGATCGGCGCGCAGCGTCCAGTCGTGCTCGCCCAGCGGCCGAACGAGGAGGCAGTCGTCCTGACCGGCGGCCGCCGTTGGCGCCTGGGTCGCCGTCCCCGGTTCGGCCGCCGCCCGCAGCCGGGTCGCGGTTGGCTCTCTTTCGCACGGCACCGTCAGCGGCGCGACGTCGACGAGCGCGAACTCGCCGCTCGCCAGCGCCGGTGGCAGCGCGAGCGACAGCCACATCCCGGCCAGCAGCCAGGCAAGGCCGGCCCGTGGCAGCGCTGCCGCTGGCGAGGACCGGAGCGTAGCGACCGGCCTGCGACCGGGCACCGCTCGCGAGCGCTCACATCTCATTGCCACTCTCCAGATCACCCGAGGGCACATCCCCGTCAGGTCCCGGCTCGAAGCACAGCACCACCTCGCCGTTACCCTGCGGATGCAGGATCACCTCGCCGAGTGACGCCGGGAGCAGCCGGGACGAGGCGCGCTCGACTCCCTCGCGGCCCCCGGCGTACTCGATGGTGAGCGCATCGCCGAGGTTGGTGAGCGTCACGAAGCCGCCCTCCCCGGGTCGCGCCGGGAGGCTGCCGCGCAGCGTCCAACGCTCCAGTACGAAGCGCTCGTTGCGGCACCCGAGCGAACGCCGATGAGCGTCGTCCTCGTGGAGCACCTGCAGGGCGCTCGGCCGCGGGCGCACGTCGCTGGTGAGGAGCTCGAGCGTGGCGTCGACGTTGGCCTCCCAGCGTGCGCGCGGCAGTTCGCCGCCGTAGAGATCGTCCGGCATGGCGGATTCGGCGAGGTCGCTGGTCTGCTGCACCTCGAGGATCAGCAGGTCCGGACCGAAGCTGTGCAGCACGCCCCCGGGCACGTCGACGGTGTCCCCTACGCGCACCGGGTGGCGGACCATGATCTCGTCGTAGGCGCGCCCCAACAGGGCTGCGCGCACCGAGGCGCGGGACAGGCCGGGACGCAGGCCGACCAGGACACTCGCACCAGGCTCGGCCCACAGGACGTGCCAGGCTTCGTCCTTGCCGTTGGGCTCGCCGTAGAGCGCCATGGCGCGCTCGTCGTCCGGATGGACGTGGACCGGCAGCATGTGCTTCGCATCGAGGAACTTGACCAGCAGTGGCAGGCGCGAGCCGCGCCATCCCGGCCGCACCAGCGCATCGGGGTAGTCCGTGACCAGTTCGCGCAGCGCAGTGCCCCGATACGTGCCGTTCAGGACCGTCGCGGGCTCGTCGTCGTGGTCGCTGACCTCCCATGTCTCGGCGACGACGCCCTCGGGCACATCGGCCTTGCCCAG
>SKMG01000086.1 GCA_007121175.1 Trueperaceae bacterium
GACCGGTCCGCTCACGTCGGACGCAGCGCTGGCGATCGAGCGCGAGACCGATCCCCGGGTCCTTTCCGAGCGGCTAGCGACGAGCCGCGACCTCGCCGAGCAGCTGGAGTTGCTCGCGGCGTTCAAGCGGCATGCCGGCGGCGACGCTGTGATCGCACCTTTCGGAGCCAGCGTCCGCGAGCTGTTGGAAGAGGCCTACGCCGCGGCCGGCGAGTCGCGGGAGTGGGCACTGGTGCGGCACGCCGCCGGTCTGCTCGGCAAGGTCGACCCGTTCCTGGCCGACGCGCTCTCCGACCTCCTCGTCGCGCAGCGTCGAGTGGTGGTCGGGCGCGCCTACGCCAGCGGCGCGACCATCAGCCGGCCGGTGCCGCTCGACGCGCTGCTCGCCGCCATCGACCGTTACTGCCGCGACGATCCGCGCGAACGGGTCCTGACCCAGGAGCTGATCGTGGCGCTCTCCAGCCTCGTGCGCGGCGAGCCGGAGCTGTTCCGGGGCATCCTCACCGTGCGCCTGGGGCACCTGATCGGGCTGCTGGCAGTCGACCTGGCCGTGCGGGATGGCGTCACGCCCGACGAGGGCTTCGAGCGGCTGGTGCACTCGTCACCGGCAGCCGTGGTCACCCGGCTGCGGCGGCTGCTGGCCGGGTTCGACGCGGCGCGCGACGCCCAGCGGCGGAGCGAGGTGCTGCGCTTGGCGCGAGGTGCGGTGAGCGCCCTGACCGACGCGGCGGTGGCCGACGCCGCACTGGCCGCCGGCGTCCTGACGGATGGCACCGTGACCGCTGGCGCCGTGACCGGCGGCGACGAAGAGCCCGTGTCGGACGGATGGTGGCGCTGGCGGCAGCGCGAGGGCGCCCTGATGCGCGTTCCGAAGGGCTTCTACACGCGCGTCTGGCGGTTGCTCGAGCACGCCGACGCGCTGGTGATCGGCGACAAGCTCGACCGCCGCAACCGGCTCGACTCGGCCGCCGCCCGCGCGGCCACGACGGCAGGCGAACGCAACTTCGCGCAGCGGGTCGAGCACCTGCTACACAGGATCCCAGCGCCCGAGTACCGTCACCTGTCGCTCGAGGCGCTCGAGGCCCTGTCGGCCCTCACCGAGGCGGCACCCGAACTGCGCGTCGAGGGCGACCTCGTGTTGGACGTCATCATCGGCCACGCGGTACGTCAGGCCTGGCTCGCGGGCGGCGCCGCAGTGGGCCAGCCGGACCGCAGCGACGACGGTGGCGGCTACGAGCGCCACACTGCCGCCGCCTGGGCAGCCTTCTACGATCTCGGGCCGCGCGCGGTGGCGCGACACCTAGCGGCCGCCTTGAGCTACCTGGTGCTCGAGGGATCGCGTCCGCGTAGCACCACTTCGGTCCACTGATCGAGCCAGGCCTCGAGCCGTTCGGCGCTGAGGTCGGCCGGCAGGGGCGCGATCTCGTCGGGACCGGGCACTTCGGCGAAGGCCTCGAAGACGTTCGGCAGCGGGACGCCCTCGCGCACGGGGTAGACGAACATCTGCAGCGGCACGTCGGCTTGGAAGGTGGGGGAGAGCATGAAGTCGATGAAGGCCTGCGCCTCTTCGGGGTTCCTTGCGCCGCGCAGCACGCCGGCGGTCTCGATCTGGCGCACGCTGCAGCCGCTGCAGCGCAGGTTCAGTGTCGGCGCGACCGGAGCGTCAGGATCGTCCGAGAAGAGCACCTCGGCGGCCGGGCTGCTGGCGTAGGAGAGCACGATGGGCCGGTCGCCGCCGTAGCGGCTGAAGGCCGTGTAGTAGGCATCGGTCCAGCCACTCCTGACCTCGAGGCCGTTGTCGCGCAAAGCCGCCCAGTACTCGAATGCGTCGTGCTCCCCGAACACCCCGATGGTGCCGAGCATCATGGCCAGACCGGGGCTGCTCGTCGCCGGGTCCATCACCACGGTGAGGCCGGCATACTCGGGACTCGCGAGGTCCTCGAGGGAGGAGGGGAGCGGCCGGCCATCGGCTTCGAACCATTCGCGGTCGAGGTTGAAGGTGACGAAGCCGACGTCGATCGGGGTGACGAAGTCTCCGAAGGACCCACGCTGGTAGGCCGGGTCGACGGCGTCCAGCTCGGGGCTGCGATACGGCGCGAAGAGGTCGTACTCCAGCGCGCGCGGCAGCATGCCCTCGTCGACGCCGAAGAGCACGTCGGCTACGGGTCGTTCGCGTGTGAGGATGGCCCGGTTGAGGGTGGTCCCAGCATCGCCGCCGGCAACGAACTGCACCGTGATGCCGGTCTCGGCGGTGAAGGCTTCGATCACCTCGCGGCTGACGGCGAACGAGTCGTGGGTCAGCACCGTCACGCTCTGGGCGGCGGCTGCTGTGAGCATGAGGGCGGCGAGCAGCGCCGTGGCGGTCAGCGCGAGGCGCGTGCGGGTGGTCGGTGGCATCAAGGACATGGATGTCGCCTCTCTCGTCGCCAGAGGACGGTTC
Organism: Trueperaceae bacterium; assembly: GCA_007121175.1. Lineage (GTDB taxonomy): Bacteria > Deinococcota > Deinococci > Deinococcales > Trueperaceae > CSSed10-48. The sequence continues at coordinate 2,441 of SKMG01000086.1, forward strand.
GCTGTAGCGTCGGGCCCATCGCGTCGAGGGCGCACGCCCTTTGCGCTCGGGCACCGGGACGGGACGGCTGGAGCAGGGATGAGCCCCGGCAGCTGCTCGCCGTGCACCGGCGCAGGCACGGCCCTAGCACCGCTCGGCGACTGACTCGACGCTACCGTGTGTGCTCAGCGCGGTCAACGCGACGCGCCACCGGCGGGCGCGTCAGCGGCCGCCGGTACCGTCAGGGCCAGCAGCGCCAGCGCGGCCAGGAAGCACGCGCCGGCGGCTAAGAACACGCTGGCGTATGCGCGTACCCCGGGTTCGATCGCAGCGCCCGTGGCCAGTGCGACGACGGCGCCGCCGATGACCGGTGAGACGGCGCGTGCGCCAGCTCCGAACGAGTTGTCCAGGCCGTACACCGCGCCCGACGAGCCGCGCTCGGTGACCTTCGCCAGCAGGGCCGCGAGCGTCGGCAGGACACCACCGACGGTGGCGCCGGTGAGCGCGTAGAGCGCGACCAGGGCAGCGGGCGAACGCACGAAGGCCAGCGGCGCATAGGCCGCCACGCTGAGTGCGGCGCACACCAGCGCCACGCGCCGGTGTCCGATCCGGTCGCCGAGCCGGCCGAGGACCACGCTGGTGAGGGTGCCCGCGGCGCTCGAGGCCCCGATCGCCAGCCCGGTGACCAGCCCCGCGCCGGGTGCGCCGCCCATCAATCCCGCAACCAACAGCGGCAGGAACGGGATGATCATGCTGCGCCCGGTCCAGGCGAGGAAGCGCACGGCGAAGACCGGCGCCACCACCGGGGTGCGGATCACCGCGAGCAGCGTCTGGAAGAAGCCGGACACCCCAGCGCTCCGCCCGTCGCGCTCCGGCGGCACGAAGTGCTCCCGTACGAGCGTGCTCACCAGCAGCGCGCCGATGAGCAGCAGCGTCGCGGTCACCATGAACGCGGGACGATAGCCGAGCGTGTACTCGAGGAGGCCGCCGATCATCGGGCCGACCGACGCCCCGGAGAGCAAGCCGGTCTGCATGAGCCCCATGGCGTAGCCGATGCGATCTCGCGGCACGGCCGCAGCCACCAGCGCACCGCTCGCGCCCATGACGCCGGTGGTCAGGCCCTGCAGCAGGCGCAGTCCGATGAGTTGCTCCGCAGAGCCCACGAAGCCCATCAGCAGGATCGTCACGGCGCCCGAGTACATCGCCCGCTCGACCATGCGCTTGCGGCCGAAGCGATCACCGAGCGCGCCCCACACCGGCGAGGCGAACATCATGGCGAGCGCCTGGACCGAGAACACCAGCGTCACCATCAGCAGCAGCGGCGCCCCGGTGGCCGAGCCCAGGTGCTCGACGTAGGAAGGCAGGAACGGGAAGATCGTCGAGAACCCGATCGCGGTCAGCAGTTGGGCCGCGAACAGCACGGCCAGAACCCGCCGCCAGTCGCTGGCGGCGGGGTCGGCGCGGTCGGTCGGCACGCCGTGACCGTACCGCATCGCGGCGTCGCTCAGCCGCTGCTACTCGATGGCGGTGACCACCCTGGTGCGCGCGTAGTCGTCGCCGAGGCGCCTGCCCTCGGGGTTGGTGAGCACCCGGACGATCTCGATGATCACGAACACGACACCGGCGATGATCACGAACGGGATGAGGATCCAGCCGATCACCGGGATGAACAGCAGGATCTGGGTCAGCGAGCCGAAGACCAGTGGCCAGTTGCGCTGGGCGGAGGCGGCCAGGTCCATCGGGCGGCCATCGGCCCGGACCACGGTGAGCTTCATCAGCGTCTTGCCGAGCGAGCGGCCGCGCAGGTACTCGATGTCGAGGCCGTCGCGGAACAGCACGTAGGCGATGCCGACCAGCCCGCCGATCACCGGCACCATGCCGATCACGGCGACGGCCACGGCGTCGATCAGGAACGCCACGAAGCGCGTCAGCGTGTCGGGTGTGGTGCCGGCTGGCGGGGCCGCTGGAGGCGGAGGCTCGCCCTGGCGCGCCGGGTCGTCGACGGGCGTCCCAGGCGGCGTCGTCCCAGGCGGCGTCGTCCCAGGCGGCGTCGTTCCAAGCGGCGGGGCTCCAGCGGGTGGCGTTCCAGGCGCCGGGGTTCGGGGCGGCGGGGCTCCCGGCTGCGTCGGCTGCGGCGTCCGCTCGTCGCCGGCAGCAGGAGCGTGTTCGCCGTCCGGTGGGCGACCCTCGTTGGCGTCATCTCGCATGGGCGGGCTCCTCTCGAGCGGCGTCGCGGCGGCCCGGGCGCGACGGCAAGCCGGGATCGACCAAAGCCGCTGTGCGCATCGTATCGCGGCGCTTCGGCCGGGGCGCACGGGCGGCTGGCGACACCTCCGCCGGGGCCAGGGGCGCCGCGGCAGGGACGTACGACCCAGAGGCCGTGCCGTAGCATGTCCGGTGGACCGACCGGCACTCGTGTAGCGCGCCGACGTCATCGTGCGGTCGCCGTCCGAGCCGCTCGACGCCACGGCGTGCGGCACCGCCCGCGCGCCGTGGTCCCTGTGCCGCCCAAGCGGTGGCGAGCGGATCAGCGACGAGCACCGGCGACGCCGTGCCGGACGACGACGACGACGAGCCAGCGAGGAGGCGTTGGCGAGGAGAGCACGCGCAGGTGCCGGGGTTATGATGCGCGCGCCCATGCGGCGCCCGTCGTGCGCCGAAGATCGAAGATCATCGAGCCCGAAGTGAGGAGATCACCGAGCATGGCAAAGAGCACCACGTCAGAGACCGGACGGCGCTACCAACCAACGCCCGAGTTCGCGGAGGACGCTCACGTCCAGTCGCTCGAGCAGTACCAGGCGATGTACGAGGAGTCGATCCGCGACCCCGAGGCGTTCTGGGGCCGTATCGCCGAGTCGTTCGAGTGGCAGCAGAAGTGGACGAAGGTCCGCGATTACTCGTTCGAGTCGCCCGTCAGGATCGAGTGGTTCAGGGGCGGCAAGACGAACGTGTCGGTGAACTGCCTAGACCGACACCTCGAAGAGCGCGGTGACCAGACCGCGATCATCTGGGAGGGCAGCGACCCGGGCGAGGACTCGACGCTGACCTACCGTGAGCTCCATGCCGAGGTCTCGAAGTTCGCCAACGTCCTCAAGGGCTTGGGCGTACAGAAGGGCGACCGCGTCGCGATCTACCTGCAGATGATCCCGCAGGTGGCGGTGGCGTGCCTGGCGTGCGCGCGCATCGGCGCGGTGCACTCGGTGGTCTTCGGTGCCTTCAGCGCCGACGCCCTGCGCGACCGCATGAACGACTCCGAGTGCAAGGTGCTCATCACGCAAGACACCGCGCTGCGCGGCAAGAAGCGCGACATCCCGATGAAGGCCAACGCCGACGTCGCGGTGTCGCAAACCCCGAGCATCGAGACCGTGGTCGTGGTCAAGCGCACCGGACTCCCGATCGAGATGAAGGAGGGCCGCGACGTCTGGTACGAGGATCTCATGGCCGACGCCGCGCCAGAGTGCGACCCGGTCTGGTTGGACGCCGAGGACCCGCTGTTCATCCTCTACACCTCGGGCTCGACGGGCAAGCCCAAGGGCGTGCTGCACACCACCGGCGGCTACATGGTGTTTGCCGCGACCACCTTCAAGTACATCTTCGACTACCACCCCGGCGACGTCTGGTGGTGCACGGCCGACATCGGCTGGATCACCGGCCACAGCTACATCGTCTACGGTCCGCTGGCCAACGGCGCCATCTCGATCATGTTCGAGGGCGTCCCCACCTATCCGGACGCCGGCCGCTTCTGGGACGTCGTCGACAAGTACGAGGTGACGCAGTTCTACACGGCGCCGACGGCGATCCGCGCGCTCATGCGCGAGGGCGAGGAGTTCATCGAGCGCCACGACCTCTCCAGCCTCAAGCTGCTCGGCAGCGTCGGTGAGCCGATCAACCCCGAGGTGTGGGAGTGGTACCGCAACAACGTCGGCCAGGGCCGTACGCCGGTGGTGGACACCTGGTGGCAGACGGAGACCGGCGGGATCCTCATCACGCCCTTGCCGGGAGCGCACACCCTCAAGCCCGGCAGCGCCTCGCGCCCGTTCTTCGGCGTCGAGCCGGTGATCGTCGACGACAACGGCAACGAGGCGGCGGTCGGCGAGGCGGGCAAGCTCTGCATCAGGCGCCCGTGGCCGGGCATCATGCGCACCACCTACGGCGATCATGAGCGTTTCGAGCAGACCTACTTCGCGACCTACAAGGGCCTGTACTTCAGTGGTGACGGCGCCCGGCTCGACGAGGACGGCGACTACTGGCTGCTCGGGCGGGTCGACGACGTCATCAACATCTCCGGCCACCGGCTCGGTACGGCCGAAGTCGAGAGCGCGCTGGTGTCCCATCCGTCCGTGGCCGAGTCGGCCGTGGTCGGCTACCCGCACGACATCAAGGGCCAGGGCATCTACGCCTACGTGACCCTCAAGACCGGGCACGAGTACAGCGACGACCTCAAGAAGGAGCTCGTGAAGCACGTCCGCAAGGAGATCGGGCCGATCGCCTCGCCCGACGTGATCCAGTGGGCGCCGGGCCTGCCGAAGACGCGCTCCGGCAAGATCATGCGCCGCATCCTGCGCAAGATCGCCGAAGGCGACACCGGCGCCCTGGGCGACACCAGCACTCTGGCCGACCCGTCGGTGGTCGACCACCTGGTCGAGGAGGCCGGCAACATCAGGAGGTAAGCGGCTTCGTCCGTGGCGCGCCGCCCCACGCCCCCGTGAGGGGCGGCGCGCTCCTGCGGACGAGCGCTGAGCCGGTGCGACGCGAGGTCTGGCCGCACCGGACGCGGAGATCAACGGAGAAGGAGTTCGTGTTGTCATGAATACGGCCGGCGTTCCGAACACCGTCAACCGCTGGTGGATCGTCGCCGGCGGCATCCTCATCCAGCTCTGCCTGGGGGCCATCTACGCCTGGTCGGCGTTCACCGGCCACCTGACCGAGGAGCCCTACGGCTTCACCCGCACCGAGACGCAGATCATCTTCGCGGTCGGACTGGCGTCGTTCGCCCTCTTCATGGCGCTGATCGCCGGCCGCTGGCAGCGGCGCTCCGGGCCCCGGATCGTGGCGCTCACCGGCGGACTGGTCCTCGGGCTGGGGTACGTCGTCGCCGGCCTCTCAGGCACCTCCTTCTGGGGCATCCTATTGGGCGTCGGTCTGCTCGGCGGGGCCGGCATCGGCCTCGGCTACGTCTGCCCGATCGCCGCGCTGGTGAAGTGGTTCCCCGACAAGAAGGGCCTCATCACGGGCCTGGCCGTGGCCGGCTTCGGCTTCGGTGCCCTGATCTGGATCAAGCTCACCGAGGGGTTCGTTTTCGGGCCGGTCAACCTCACGCCCGGCTGGTACGGCCTCTTCGGCATGGGCTGGAGCCCGAACGACGTGTTTCTGCTCTACGGCGTGCTGTTCGCCGTGCTGGTGGGTATCGGCTCGCTGGTGATGATCAACCCTCCCGACGGCTTCCTCCCCGCGGGTTGGGTGCCGCCTACCGGCAAGGCCGCCGACCTCGCCGGCGGCGTAGACTTCGACGAGCGCGAGATGGTCGCCACCCCGCAGTTCTGGAGTCTGTTCTTCATCTTCTTGGTCGGCGCCACCTCGGGGCTGATGATCATCGGTATCATCCGGCTCTTCGGCATGGAGGGCCTGATGGCCCGCGGCGTGCCGGAGGTGGATGCGCTGCTCGCGACCGGCACGGCCATGGGTCTGTTCTACGCGCTCGCCAATGGGGTGGGCCGCATCCTCTGGGGCCGCATCTCCGACAACCTCGGGCGGCGCCTCTCGATCGCGCTGATGAGCGCGCTCCAGGGCGTGATGATGGTCGTGTTCTACTTCATCGGCGCCACCGAGATCGGGCTCTACCTCGGAGCGGCCGTGATCGGCTTCAACTTCGGCGGCAACTTCGCGCTCTTCCCGGCCGCCACGGCGGACTACTTCGGCAACAAGAACGTCGGCACCAACTACCCGCTGGTCTACCTCTCGTACGGCGTCGGGGGCATCGTCGGCCCGATCCTCGGAGGCTACATGGGCGACTTGCAGGCGTGGCAGTGGGCGTTCATCCCGGCCGGCATCGCCTGCCTGTTGGCCGCGGTCATCGCCCTGCGGCTGACCCCGCCGGTCCATCCCGCCACCGTCGCAACCGAGACGAGGGTGCGGCGCATGCAGGAGGCGACGGGCCACTAGCCCGCCTGCGACGTATCATCGCTGCGCCATGCGCGTGCTTCGGTCTGCCCTCGACAAGCTAGCGTTCGATCGTGTGATCGAGGCGCTCGCAGAGCGTGCCGCCACGCCGCTCGGCCGCGAGCGTGCCGCGGCGGTCACGCCCACGGCGAGCGACGAGGCCATCGAGCTCGCCTTCGAACGCACCGACGAGGTGCTCCGAGGCGACGATCTCTCTCTCGGCGGCGTGGAGGACGTGCGGCCGCTCGTGGAGCGGGTTCGCGAAGGCAGCGTGCTCGACGGACGTGAGATCTTGGCGATCGCTTACACGATGGACTCGGCCGCCACCGTCCGGCGGGCCATCGCCCAGGGCGATCGCCCGCGCCTGCGGGAGCTGGCCGAGGCGATGTCGTCCTTCGACGGCGTCTTGCGGCTGGTGCGCGAGCAGCTCGACACGCAGGGCGAAGTGCGCGACGACGCGACGCCGAAGCTGCGCGAGATCCGGCGCCGTCTGCAGCCTTTGCGGGGCCGCATCCGGGAGCGGCTGGCCCAGCTCCTGGCGCAGCATTCGCAGCACGTGCAGGACCCGATCGTGACGCTCCGTCGCGACCGTTACGTGATACCGATCAAGGCCTCGGCCCAGGCGCGTGTGCCCGGCATCGTGGTCGACACCTCGGACTCGGGCCAGACGGTGTTCCTAGAGCCCGCGCCGGTGGTGCCGATGAACAACGAGCTGGTCCTGCTCGAGTTCGAGGAGCGCGACGAGGTGCGGCGCATCCTGATCGCGCTGGGACAGCGCGTGGCCTTCGAGCCCGGCCTCGAGCCGACACTGGTCGCTCTCTCGGAGCTCGACCTGGCGCTGGCATCGGCGCGCCTGGCCCGTGACTGGAACCTGACCCGGCCCGAACTGGCCGACGGCCTACCGGTGCACTTGCCCGACGCGCGTCATCCGCTCGTCGAAGATTGCGTCGCCAACGACGTCCTGCTGGCCGGGACCGACGGCGGGGAGCGCCTGATGGTGGTCACTGGGCCCAACGCCGGCGGCAAGACCGTGCTGCTCAAGACGCTGGGGCTGGCCGTGGTGATGGCGCACGCCGGGCTGTTCGTGGCGGCCGGAGGCCGCAGCGGTCGGGAGGGTCGACCTCGGCGGGTGCGGCTGCCGCGCATCGGTACGCTGCTCACCGACATCGGCGACGAGCAGAGCATCGAGGCCAGCCTCTCGACCTACGCCGCCCACCTCACCAACCTGCGCCGCATCGTCGACACGGCCGGTCCCGACACGCTCGTGCTGATCGACGAGCTCGGCTCAGGTACCGACCCAGACGAGGGGGCGGCGTTGTCGCAGGCGATCCTCGAGGTCCTGGTGGAACGCGGCGCCCTCGGCCTCGTGACCACGCACCTCGCTCCGTTGAAGGTGTTCGCGTCGCGCACCTCAGGCGTACGCAACGCAGCGATGCGCTTCGACGTCGACGACTTGGCCCCGACCTTCGAGCTCGCCATCGGACAGCCCGGTCGCTCGTACGCCCTGGCGATCGCGCGCCGCATCGGCTTGGACGAGCGCCTGCTGCAGCGCGCCGAGACGCTGCTCGGGCCCGAGGGAGCGAGGCTCGAGCGCCTGCTCGAGACGCTCGAACGGCAGCGCGAGGCGCTGCAGCGCGAGCTCGACGAGGCCCGCACCAGCGGCGAACGGGCTCTGGCCGAGGCGGCGCTGCTGCGCGGACAGATCGAGCGATTGCGCGAACGCGAGGCGGAGCTGCTGAGCGAGGCCGCGGAGAAGGCCGACGCGCTGCTTCGCGACACGCTGCAGCGCGCGACCCAGCTACGCCGCACCGCGCGCGAGGCGCCCGACCAGCGCGGCAAGGCGCTCGAGGCGATCCAAGCGCTGCGTCGCGAGACGCGGCAGCAGGCCCGAGCGAGTGCGAACGTCGGCGCCGAGGACGGCGGCGGCCGCCGAGAGGAGCGGGCCAGCCGGCAGCGCAGCGGCACGGCGCCGGCGCGCGACCCGATCCGTCCCGGCGCCCAGGTACGTGTCGCCTCGTACGGCGCCGAGGGCCCGGTCCTCGAAGTGCGGGGTGACACGGTGGTCGTCCAGCTCGGCCTGCTCAAGGTGGAGGTCGCGCGCCGGGAGGTCACGCCCAGGAAGACCGAGGTTCCCGAGCGGAAGCGCGGCGGCGGTGCCGGGCCGGGCGTGCCGGCCGCTACGGGCTTCCCTCGCGAGCTGAACGTGCGAGGGGAGCGCGTCGAGGGAGCCATCGAGGCGATCCGCGACTACCTGCGCGAGGCGCACGCGCTGAAGCTCGAGTCGGTGCGGATTCTGCATGGCAAGGGGACCGGGGCGCTGCGCGACGCGGTGCGGCAGTACCTGCGCGACGAGAAGCTGGTCGCCCGTTTCGAGGACGCCGTCCCCTTCGAGGGCGGTCACGGGGTCACGGTGGCGTACCTGCGCACATGAAACGAGCGATCGTGTTCGATCTCGACGGCACGCTGGTGGACTCGCTGGGCGACATCGTCGCCTCCTTCCGCTGGGCTTTCGGAGCGCTCGGCCTGGAGGCCCCGAGCGAAGCGACCGTGGTGGCCGAGGTGGGCCTGCCGCTGGAGGCGATGTACGCCCGCTTCGCCCCCGAGGGCGCGGTCGCGGCGCTCGCCGCGGCCTATCGGCGGCACTACCCCAGGCACTTCGCCGACCGCTCGCGTCCGTTCCCGGGCGTGCCGGAGCTGCTCGGCGAGCTCCGTAGCCGCGGCTACGCGCTGGCGGTCGCCACGACCAAACGCAGCGACATGGCCGACCGGCTGGTGGCGGCCATGGGCTTACGAGATGCCCTCGACCACGTCCAGGGCACCGACGGCTTCGCGCACAAGCCGGCTCCGGACGTGGTGCTGCGGGCGCTCGCGGCACTGGGCGCCGAGGGCGAGTGGATGGTGGGCGACACCGTGCACGACGTGGTCGCCGGCCGAGCCGCGGGCCTGCGCACCTATGCCGTCACCTGGGGGACGCACGACGAACAGACCTTGCGCAGGGCACGTCCCGACGTGCTCGCCGACGACCTGCAGGGCCTGATGAGCGTTCTCTGACGCCGCCCAGCCGCGCAGCGCGGTACGATTCGAGCATGATCCCCGAGGGTGACGGCCGCCAGTACGTGATCGAGGCGTTGGCCGAGGACAGCTGGCGGATGTTCCGGATCCTGGGCGAGTTCGCCCAGGGTTTCGAGGAGATGGCCGACGTCGGCAAGGCGGTCACGATCTTCGGCTCCGCGCGCTTGTCCGTCGACTGCCAGTACTACGAGCAGGCGGTGAAGCTCGCAGGCGAGCTGGCCCAGCAGGGGTACGTGATCATCACCGGCGGCGGCCCAGGCATCATGGAGGCCGGCAACAAGGGTGCGCTCGAAGCTGGCGGCCGCTCGATCGGGCTCAACATCGACCTGCCGCACGAGCAGTCGCCGAACGCCTACCAGACCGACGAGCTGAAGTTCCGCTACTTCTTCGTCCGCAAGGTAATGCTGGTGAAGTACTCGACCGCCTTCGTGGTGTTCCCGGGGGGCTTCGGCACGATCGACGAGCTCTTCGAGGCGCTGACGCTGGTCCAGACCAAGAAGGTCACCCCGTTCCCGGTGTTCTTGGTCGGCGTCGACTACTGGCGCGGCATGGTGCAGTGGCTGCACAGCACGCTGGTGCGGGCCGGCACCGTCTCCGAGCACGACCTCCATCTGTTCAAGGTGGTCGACGACATCTCGGAGATCGGCCAGGCGATCGACGAGTACTATGCTTCGTCGCACCACGGCGGCTTCAACCTCCCGGATTGAGCCGGGCGTCACAGCAGCCCGAGGTCGACCGCCTTCAGCACCGCCCGCGTGCGGTCCCGGACGCCCAGCTTCGAGAGCACGCTCGAGACGTGATTCTTCACGGTACCTTCGGCGACGCCGAGGGCTCTGGCGATCTCCTTGTTGCTGTAGCCGCCGGCCATCAGACGCAGGATCTCGGTCTCGCGCTCGGTGAGCGGCTCGGGCGCGGTGAAGCCGCCGGCGGCGTCACCGAGCCCCATCAGCCCGCGGAGCACCCGCTCGGTGAGCGCTGGGGTGATCATCGTGCGGCCCTCGGCGAGCGCTCTGATGGCTGCCGTGAGGTGCTCGAGCGACACGTCCTTGAGCAGGTAGCCCTTGGCACCGGCACGCATGCCGTTCAGGAGCGCCTCATCGTCGTCGAAGGTGGTGAGGATGAGGCACGCCGGCGCTGGCTCTCTCGTGCGTAGGGCCTCCAAGACGCCGATGCCGTCGAGTCGCGGCATACGCAGGTCGAGCAGCACCACCTCGGGGGCGAGGTCGGCGATGCGCCCCAAGGCCTCGACGCCGTCGGCGGCTTCGCCGACGACCTC
>SKMG01000063.1 GCA_007121175.1 Trueperaceae bacterium
CGCAGGTCCAGCCCGTTGGCGTACGCCGCCTGGAGCTGGTCGGCGACGCCCTTGTGGTCGGCCCTGGTCTTGCCCTCACCGATACCGTTGTTCATCAGCCGCGACAGCGACGGGCCGGGGTTGATCGGCGGGTACACGCCCTTGTTGTGCAGGTCGCGCGCCAAGTAGATCTGTCCCTCGGTGATGTAGCCGGTGAGGTCGGGGATCGGGTGCGTGACGTCGTCGTCGGGCATCGTCAGGATCGGTAGCTGGGTGACCGAGCCCTTCTTGCCGCGGACCACGCCGGCGCGCTCGTAGATCGACGCCAGGTCGGTGTACATGTAGCCTGGGTAGCCGCGGCGGCCGGGGATCTCCTCGCGGGCGCCGCCGATCTCGCGCAGCGCCTCGCAGTAGTTGGTCATGTCGGTGAGGATGACCAGCACGTGATAGTCGTGCTCGAAGGCGAGGTACTCGGCGGCGGTCAGCGCCATCTTCGGCGTCAGCAGCCGCTCGACGGCGGGATCGTCGGCCTTGTTCAGGAACAGCACCGAGCGCGCCAGAGCCCCGGTGCGCTCGAACTCTTGGGTGAAGAAGGTCAGCTCCCGCTGGGTGACGCCCATCGCGGCGAAGACCACCGCGAACTCGCTGTCCTCACCGACCACGGTCGCCTGGCGGGCGATCTGCGCGGCGAGTTCGTTCGCCGGCAGGCCCGAGCCCGAGAAGATCGGCAGCTTCTGACCGCGGACCAGGCTGATCAGCGTGTCGATGGTCGAGATGCCGGTCTGGATGAACTCTTCGGGCTTGGCGCGCGCCACCGGGTTGATCGGCGCCCCGCCGATCGGTAGGCGCTTGTCGGCGACCACCGGCGGCAGGCCGTCGATCGGTGTGCCGGTGCCGCTGAAGCGGCGACCGATCATGTCCTTCGACACGCCGAGTCGCGCCACGCTCTCGACGAGGTCGACGGTGGTGCTCGAGAGGTCGATGCCGGAGGTCTCCTCGAAGACCTGCAGCACCGTGAACTCGGTCGAGACCTCGATGACCTGCCCGCCACGGACCCGGCCGCTGCCGTCGGTGATGCGGACGATGGCGTTGTAGCTCAGGTCGGGCGCGTTGCGCAGGTAGAGCAGCGGGCCCGAGACGTAGCTCACCTCGGTGTAGCGCTTCTTGAGGAGCGTGTTCACGTGTCGCCTCCAGGCCTCATGCGGTCACCGCGAAGCCGGCGTCCAAGTCCTGCATGACGCCTTCGAAGTAGGCCGGGAACTCCTCCTCGGCCACGTAGCGCGCGCGGTTGATCTTCTCGACCACCGGCTGGCCGAGGACCTCGTCGACCGTCCCGCCCTGTTCCAGCGCGGCACGAGCGGTGTCGTAGAACTTCAGCATCATCTGCAGCATGCCGTAGGCCTTCTCCAGCGAGCACGAGGCGTCGACCGGGTGGAAACCGTTCTGCTGCAGGAAGTCCTGCCGCACGATGCGCCCGGTCTCGATGATCAGGCGCTCCTGGTCCTGCAGCGCGTCCGGGCCGACGAGCTGCACGACCTCCTGCAGGTCACTCTCACGCTGCAGCAGGATGACCGCTCGCTCAACGACCTCCGGGTAGTCCGGCGCGACGTGCTCGCGGTACCACCCTTCGAGGATGTCGCTGAACAGCGAGTACGAGCGGTTCCAGTTGATCGCCGGGAAGTGGCGCCGCCGCGCCAGCGATGCGTCGAGCGCCCAGAAGCAACCGGTGATGCGCAAGGTGGCCTGGGTGACGGGCTCCGAGAAGTCGCCGCCGGCGGGGCTCACCGCCCCGATGATCGACACTGCGCCCTGCTCGCCGGCCAAGGTGGTGACGCGCCCGCCACGCTCGTAGAAGGCCGCGAGGCGCGACGCGAGGTACGGCGGGTAGCCCTCCTCCGCCGGCATCTCCTCGAGGCGCGACGAGATCTCGCGCAGCGCCTCGGCCCAGCGGGAGGTGGAGTCCGCCATGATCGACACGCCGTACCCCTGGTCGCGGAAGTACTCGGCCAGCGTGATGCCGGTGTAGATCGAGGCCTCGCGGGCGGCGACGGGCATGTTCGAGGTGTTGGCGATCAGCACCGTGCGGTGCATCAGGGGGTTGCCGGTCTGCGGGTCCTCGAGCTCCGGGAACTCGACCAGCACGTCGGTCATCTCGTTGCCGCGCTCGCCGCAACCGACGTAGACGACGATGTCGGCATTGCCGAACTTGGCGATCGACTGCTGCGTCACCGTCTTGCCCGAGCCGAACGGCCCGGGGATGGCGGCGGTGCCGCCCATGGTGAGCGGGAACAGCACGTCGAGGATGCGCATGCCGGTCAGGAACGGCGTCACCGGATCGAGCTTGCGGGCCACCGGACGCGGTTGGCGCACCGGCCAGGGGTGCGCGAGCTTGAGCTCGGTGCCGTCCTGAAGCGTGGCGATGACGTCGTCGACGGTGTACTCGCCGGCCTCGACGATGCTCGCGACCTGTCCGCCCTTACCGGGCGGCACCAGGATCTTGTGCGTGAACGAGAACTCCGGCACGGTGCCGATGGGGGTGCCGCCCGAGACGTCGTCGCCGACCGCCACGCCGGGCGTGAACGGCCAGGTCACCTCCCGCGACAGCGCGTTGACGGTGATGCCGCGGTCGATGTAGGTGCCCGACGCCTCCTCGATCTTGTCGAGCGGGCGTTGGATGCCGTCGAAGATGCCGTTGAGCATGCCGGGCCCGAGCTCGACCGCGAGCGGTAGGCCGGTCGAGACCACGCTCTCGCCGACGGTGAGCCCTCCGGTGTCCTCGTAGACCTGGACGAAGACGGTGTCGCCGTCGAGGCGGATGATCTCGCCGACGAGGTTCTCGCGGCCGACACGCACGATGTCGTACATGCGAGCGCCCATCATTCCTTCGGCGATGACCGCCGGTCCCGAGATGCGTTGAATGGTGCCAGAGATGGCCACTTGAGCCTCCGAGTGGTTCAGTCGAGCTTGATGTCGAAGCCGATCGCGCTGCGCACCAGCTCCTGCATGTAAGCCGTCGCGTCGGCCTCGTGATCGAACGCGGCCGACAGCCCCGGGATCGGCAGCAGCACGGGCAGGTCCCGGCCCCGCATGACGCGCTCCAACGCCTTCACCGGATCTTTGACGAGGCCCTGATCGATGACGACCAGACCGTAGCGCTCCGAGGCGACGACCTCCTCGAGCGCGCCCTGCGCCTCGTCTGGCGTGGTCTCGAGCACGTCGACCCCTGCCAAGCGGAAGCCGATCGCGGTCTCGGCGTCGGTGACGACGACCATCTCAGGCATGGCCCAGCTCCCGCCTCAGCGTCGCCGCAGGCACGCCGTAGTAGGTACCGCGCGCCAGCAGCCTAAGGGTCCCGATCTCGCGCTCCTTGGCCCGCAGGTAATGCGTCAGCAGACCGATGTCGAGCGGATCAGCCGTCAGCGCCAGCGCGGCGCGCTCGAGCCCGTCGCGCAGCTTCACCTCGAGCGGGCCCTCGAACTCGCGCAGGAGCGAGAAGGGCCCGCGCAGCTCGGGCAGCGGCGCCTGCGGCGCGCCGCTGGCGATCTCGCGGAACTGCGCGGGCGTGACATGGCGCCCGCCGGGCACGAAGCTCGCCTCGACGTCGAGCTCGCGGCCGCGCAGCTTGACGGC
>SKMG01000329.1 GCA_007121175.1 Trueperaceae bacterium
GCGAGCGGCAGCACCAGCAGCGGCAGCCGCGCAACCGGCATCCCGCGGATGAGCACCGTGACGCCCTCCGCGACGAGCCGGTCGCCGGGGAAGAGGCGCAAGCGCTCCGCCACGAAGCCGTAGTCCCAGGGGTCTTGGTCGCAGCGCGAACAGGGGCTGAAGACACCCCCCAGTACGTCGACCTGGCCGGGCAGCCGGGTGCCGACGTCGCCCCACACGTCGATCTCGCCGGTGACGATCAGCACGTCGCGACCGCTGAAGCGCTCGTCGCGCAGGTCGATCACGAGGTCGCGGCCCTCGAAGCGCTCGGCCCCGACGGTGATCGAGCCCGGGCCGACGATGCGCACCTCGCGGGCCTCGGGATCGAACTCGATCAGGCGCCCTTCGAGCCGTTGCTCGTCGTCGATCACGACCACGATCGGATCGCCGACGAGCACGTAGAGCTCCGCCTCGGTGCCGTCGGGCAGTGATATGCGGCGCAGCTCGATGCGTGAGTCAGGATCTGCCGTGGCGTCGACCACGACGGTCGCTGCCTGCGCCGCGCCGAGCCAGACGCCGACCAGCAGCGGAGCCAGCAGCAGGGCCAGCACGCGCCAAAGAGGCCTCGGGCTGCGCCCCGCCGTGCGGGTCAGCGCCGCCACGACACCACCAGCAGCACCGAGGCGGCGACGGCGTAGAGGCCGACCGGCGCCCAACCGGCGAGCGCGGCCGGAATCGTCCCTTGGGCACCGAGCAGCTTCGAGACGCTCCAGGTGGCGTAGTAGACGAAGGTCAGCGCCATCACCGACACCAGGCCGAGCGACCAGGTGCTGCGGAAGGAGGCGAGCGCGACGGCCAGCGCGAAGGCCGCGAAGGCGACCGCGGCGAGCGGTTCGGCGGCCTTGCGATGCACCGCCGTCCATTCGGCCGCAGCGTCGCCGGGGCTGCCGCGCGCCCGCTCGATCAGCTCTGGCAGCGGCAGCGTCACGAGATCGGCAGCCGCCGGCGAGGCCGCGGTCAAGCCCCGCACCGGCAGCGTGGCGCGCGCCGCGCTCGCCTCGAGCACGGTCCGGCTGCGGCGGAAGGTCCGGTAGCTGAGCTCCTCGAGTTCCCACACGCCCGCGACCGGGTCCGGGCTGCCTCGCTCGGCGCGGATCAGCTGGCGCGGGCCCTGGGTCCCGCCAGGCGTGATCACGGTGATGCCCAGCAGGTTCCCCGTGGCGTCGATCCCCTCGATGAAGATGCTACGCCCGAGGGCGTCCTGGAAGAAGCTGCCGGTTTGGATCACGGTCTCCGGCGAGCGCAGCAGGATCTCGCGCTGCACCTCCTGCGCCCGGCGCTCGGAGAACGGCACCAGCAGCTCGTTGTTGGCGGCGGTCACGAGGGCCACGAACAGGCCGATGGCGAGCAGCGGCCGCAAGTAGTGGCCGGGGGTCAACCCGAGCAGCAGCGCCGCCTTGAGCTCGCCGTCCTCACTTGCGCGCGTCAGCGCCAGCAGGGCGGCGAACAGCAGCGCTAGTGGCAAGCCTGCCGAGGCGGCCGAAGGCAGCTTGGCGAGCAAGAAGCCAGCGACCAGCGGTGGCGGCACGCCGCGAGCCAGCACTTCAGCCAGCACGCCCAGCAAGAACGAGGCGAGCAGCAGCACCAACAGCACCGCGACGCCGGCGAAGTAGAGGGGTCCGATCTCGCGCGCGAGCGCCCAACCGAAGCGACTCACCGGTGTGTCACCCGCCAGGCCAGTACCGCGCCGATCGAAGCCACCAGCGCCGGCGTCGCCCAGGCAGCGGCGACCGGGCCCATGACGCCGGTTTCGAACAGCCCGCCGGTCAGGGTCCAGGCCGCCCAGAACGCGACCAGGAGCGCGATGGTCCAACCGAAGCCGCCGCTGCGGCCGCGCACGCGCAGCCCCAGCGCACCAGCCACCAGGGCGAACACCGTGGCGCTGGAGGCGTCCGCGACTCGCCGGTGCAGCTCGAAGCGCGGCACCGCGGCGTCGCTACCGGCCGCGTGCGCCGCGCGGACGCGGCGCTGGAGCTCGGTGAGCGTCTGCTGCTGGGGGCGCGCCAGCGTCTCTTCCGGTGTCGCCTCGAGGGCGAACGGCAGGCTCAGCTGTGCTAGACGCTCGCGCTCGCCGCCCGGTGTCGTGCGTTCGACGTCGTCGAGCGTCCAGGTGCGCGCCTCGGCGTCCCAGGTACCGCTCGGTGCGCTCACCACCGTGCCGTCTTCGAGCAGCGCCAGCACGCCGAGCAGCTCGGCGCGGTGCGACGCATCGCGCTCGGCCCGGATGCGCGCGGCGGCGAAGACCCCCTGGTCCGGCACGACGAAGGCCGCGTCGGTCTGCATCGCCGCGGGAGGCCTGACGTAGAGGAAGCCCTGGATCTCGCGCTGATAGGCAGCCTCGCCGATCGGCTCGAGCCAGCCGTTGTTCACCAGGGCCAGGCCGGACACCACCACGCCGCCGAGCACCAGCGGGATGAGCAGCGCGCCGGGTGCCACCGCGCCCGCGTAGGCGGCTCGCAGCTCGGCGTCCTTGGCGAGCCGCCCCGACACCAGCAGCACCGCGAAGACCACGGCCACGGGCAGGGTGAGGTGCAAGAACCACGGTAGCTTGTAGAGCAGCAGCCGACCGACCGACGCCCAGGTCGCGCCCTGCTCCACCAGGAACCGCGCCAACACGCTCAACAGGTCGATCGAGAGCAGGAGGCACAAGCCCGCGACGCCGACGAGGTACAGTCCGGCCGCCTCGCGGAGCACGTACCTCGACAGCCGCGGGATCACCCCGCGAGTGTACCAAGCGGGTCGCGGGCGGCCCGGCGTCCACGGCTCCGACAGCTCCTCGAGCGAGCGGGTGCGACCCCCAAGGGGCCGTAGACTCCGGTGTGGAGCTGCATCTCGCCGCGGTTCAGGTCGCCTGGTCGCCTTCGCTGTACGCCACGCCGGAGGTGTTCAGAGAGCGCATGCTCGAGCTCGGGGAGGAGGCGGTCGCCGGCGCGGGCGCGGGGCCACGGCTGGTCGCGTTCCCGGAGCTGATCGGCCTGCCGCTGCTGCTGACCGCGGCCGGCGACGAGCGTGCGCTGCAGGCGCCGAGTTTCGGGGCGGCCCTGGCGCGGCTCGCGCCGATTCACGCCCAGCGCTGGCTGCGCAGCGCCTGGCGCGCCCGCCGGCTGGCCCCGGCCGTGGTCTACGGGCACTACGCCGTCGAGGCGTACCGCAGCTACTTCGAGACGTTCGCCGCGGTGGCGCGCGCCACCGGCGCGGTCGTCGTCGCCGGCAGCGCTTTCCTGCCCGACGTCGACGAGGAGCCGAGCCGCGGCTGGCACGTCCGCGACGCGCACGTGCACAACGCCGCGTTGACCTTCGCCCCCAGCGGTCGGCTGCTCGGGCGCACCGCCAAGGTGCATCTGACGCCCGGAGCGGAGCAGCGCTCGGGCCTCAGCCGCGGGCGGCTCGAGGACCTCCATCCGGTCGCCACGGGACTCGGCGGCGTCGGTGTCGCGATCTGCCTCGATGGCTTCCACGAGCGAGTGCTGGCCACACTGGACGGCCGCCGTGCGCAGCTGCTCGTGCAGCCGTCGGCCAATGACGCACCCTGGGATCGCCCCTGGCCGAAGGACCC
>SKMG01000009.1 GCA_007121175.1 Trueperaceae bacterium
ACTGGGCTGCAGCTCGAGATGTGGGGGCCGGCCGGGTCCGCGCGGGAGCTCGTCAGCCGCTCGCGTCACCTCTTCGCTACCAGCACGGCACCTCTCGAGCTCGCTGCGGACGCCGCCGACACGGAGGCTGTGGCCGATCTGGAGCGCTCCTCGATCTCGATCGGCTGGGCCTGCTTCGGACCCTGCGTCGGTCGCTCCTACCGCGCGGGCACGACCTACGGTCGGGTCATCAACGCCAGCGGTAGCTCGCGCACCGTGAGGATCTACGCCTACGGCCTGGAAGAGACCGACCAGAACGAACCGAACGACACCTCCGCGACCGCGACGTCGGTGGTGGTGCAGGCGGTGGGCTCGGCGGCCACCGGGGCGATCGAGCGCGTGACCGACCTGGACTACTTCCGGATCCACTGCGGTTCGGGGTTCCCCTTCGACAACCTCCGCCTCCGTCTTGCTACGGGCTTCGACGGTGACATGGTGCTCGAGGCTGCCGGGACGGCGTACCGACCTGGACAGACGACGGCGATCTTGTCCTGCGGCTCGACGGTACTGGTCCGGACCATCGATGGCACCGCCGGCCCCTCGGCCGCCTCGACCTACTCGATCCTGATCGAGTAGCGCCGCGGCGAGGGCGGCGCCCGCGGGCGGCGCGTGGGGCGTGGCGCGCGGGCGCCGCGCGACGGTGAAGACCCTCCCATCCTGGAGTCATGCGGCGCGCCTATGATGCGGCTTCGGGAGGCTCACATGCCGTCGTCACGGTTGCCCTTGCGTCTCGTCCTCACGGCGATCCTGTTCGCCGCGCTCCTCGCTGGGTGCGGCCTCACGTTGGGGCCGACGCCTCCGCCGGAGCCGGACATCAGCATCACGGCGGAGACCGTCACCACCAGTCCGCGGGCGCTCGGCGAGATCAACGTGCCGAGGAACGCCGTGCGCTGGGTGGAGGTCGAGTACCGCGCTCTCCAGCTAGATCAGGCGCTCATGTACTTCGAGATCCAGGGCAGCGGGGTCGAGAACGACGTGCGTATCACGCTGCGCCAGCCCAACGGTGCGTTCCTGCTCGCAAGCCGCTCGTCGCAGCGTTTCAGCGAGAACGTCGAGCGGCTCGCCGCGCTCGAGGGACTCTCGGTGCCGGCGTCCGGTACGCCCGAGGATCAATCCGCCGCAGCGATCGGCAGCGGCATCATCGAGCCCTCGATCGACGTCGCCTGGCGCTGTCTCGGCCCTTGCCTCGCTCGTCCCTACCAGTCGGGCAGGTATTTCGTCGAGATCGCCAACGAAGGCACCAGCGACCGCAGGGTTTCGCTGCTCGCGTACGGGCTCGAGCCCACCGACCGCAACGAGCCCAACGATACCGCCGCGCAGGCGACGCTCGTCGAGCTCGCTGTCCAGGGGGACGGCGCTACGGGGGCCATCGAGCATGTCACGGACGTCGACTACTTCCGCTTCGAGTGCACCGCCGGCTTCGGCGAGGGCGTCGAGCTGGAGCTCGTCAGCGGCTTCGAGGGAGCCATCGAGCTGCGGGCTGGGGGGCGCAGCTACCGCCCGGGCGTGCCGACCGATCCGTTGCCCTGCGGCAGCGTCGTCTCGGTGCGCACCACGGATGCGACGGCAGGCCCGTCCGCGCACTCGCGCTACGCGCTGCTCGGCGATCCCGCCCCGCTCTACGCGCTCGACGTCTTGGCCCAGGGCTTGACCGGCGAGCCGCAGCCGCTCGGCTCACTGAGCCTGCCGCCGAACCGGACGCGGCTGGTGCGCCTGACCTTCCCCGAGGCAACCGCCGACCTGCGGTTCGTCGAGGTGGCGGGCTCGAACGTCGACGGCGCCGTGCGCATCGAGCTCTTCGACGACGGCCAGCGGGTGGGCGCGAGCCAGCGCCGCGACCGCTACGCCGCCTCGGCGACGGTCCTCGCCCACGCTGATCGCAGCGAAGAGCTCGAGCCGTCGGCGATCAGCGTGACCTGGTCGTGCGCGGGCCCGTGCGTCGGGTCCGCCTACCGCTCGGGCGAGGCGCTGCTGCGGATCACGAATCTGACGTCCACGACGCGGAATCTCGACGTCTACGGCTACGGGGCGCCGGAGGCCGACGACAACGAGCCCAACGACACGGAGCAGACCGCGACGCTGATCACGCTGCAGGCCCTCGGCGACGGTGCCAGCGGCGCGATCGAGCGCATCGGCGACGTCGACTACTTTCGCTTCGAGTGCGGCGAGGGCTTCACGCTCGGCGACATCCGGCTGGAGCTGAGAAGCAGCTTCGGTGGCGACATGGTGCTGCAGCTCGCGGACGGGACGAGCTACGCGCCCGGCGCCACCACGCGGGTGCTGGCGTGCGGCAGCCTGGTGTCGGTCCGCACCAGGGACGGCAGCGCCGGACCATCGGCGGCCTCGCGCTACCAGATCGTCGCGAACTAGGGGGCTTGGTGCTCAGAGCTCGTGCCGTCTGCGGCTGCCTTCATGCCGGCGGCTGCGCCATGGCGATCAAGACGATCGCCGTGCTGGCGCTGTTCTCGACGGTCACTGCCGCCTGCTTGCCGCCGGTGACCGACGTGAGTGACGACGAGCCGCTCGGCAGGGTGGCGATCGCCTGGCTCGCGGCGACCGTACGCGCCATCGAGCCGGCCCTCCCGCGCACGCGCACTGCGGCGTCGCTGCCCGTCGACGACGACGATCCGCTCTATGAGCCGTGGCGCTACCTACGGGAGCGCGCCATCGTGCCGCCATCGTTCGACGTCGGCGCGTTCGACGCCTCGGCCTGGCAGGCGCTGCTCGACGAGTGGCTGGCCACCTACGCCTTGCCGAGCGTCCCGGTCGGCCCGGTGAGCAGTGCCGCAGACCTCCGCGCCGACCTCGATGCTGTCGCCGCACGCGTGCTCGACGTCATCCGGCCGGTGGCGCTGCTCGCCTGGGACCCGGACGACGAGCAGCGCCTGGCCTTCGTCGGCGTGGTCTGGAACTGGTCGCCCTATCCGCGGCTGCTGGTGTGGCGGCCGCCTGAGGGCTGGTCGATGCGAGACGGGGCGCGAGAGCTGGCGAGCAGGATCGACTTCTGCGGGCGTCCGGTGAGCGCCTATGTGAGCGCCTCGGCTCCGGTCGCACGGTCGCTGTTCCTCGACAACGTCGACACCGCGATGTACTTGGTCGGCAGCGAGCCCGAGACGCGCTCGTGGCCCTACCGGGTCGAGTCCGGCGAGGAGGTCGAGGTCTTCGCCTTCGAGCACTCCGAGGTGGCCGAACTCGACGCCTTCAGCGCCGTGTTCGTGGGCGCGCCACCCGGCGTGCTGCAGCTCATGCGCCTGCTCCCGCAGGTCCGCACCAACATGTCACCCATGGGCCTCGCACGGGTGCTACAGACGCCGCCGCGGCGCGACTGAGCGCCTGGGCCGGACACCCGCCGCACGCGTCTCGAGACTCAACGCGCCTCCAGCTCCGCTTCGATCGCGTCCGCCATGCGCATCACCTTGCGGCGCACGTCGTGCGCGGCGTCGCCGAGGCTTCGCAGGTCGCGCTCGGGCTGCAGCGAGCGGCTGGCGTTCACCACGGCTCCGAGTCCGTCGGAGTCGAAGGCGCCGACCACGTCGCGTGCCGCCGCGCCCTG
>SKMG01000112.1 GCA_007121175.1 Trueperaceae bacterium
AGCTGAAGCCCAGAGCATTGCGATACCAAAGCCCGCACGGATGGCGGTTCATGAGCGGGCCGCCATCCGGCGCTTTGCGTGCCCTTCCGACGAACCCGGGAGGACACTCCGAGGGCTCTGCCTCAACGCTGCATCGCGTGTCCGCGCGAACTACTCACCCTCACGCAGCACACCGCGCCCGCGGACTACATCGAGCGCGAGCGACTGATAGCCGATCTCGTCGAACAGGACCACGACCTTGCCCTCCTCGTAGCGCACCACCTGGCCCTCGCCGAAGCTGTCATGATCGACTCGGGCGCCCACCGCGAAGGGTCCGTTCTCGGTTGCCGGCTCGCCTTCGCCAGCGAGGCAGCGATCGCAGTTCTCGCACGGCGGCTCGAAGCGCTCGCCGAAGTACGACATGAGGAAGGCACGTCGGCAGGACGGGGTTTCGGCGTAGTCCCGCATCATCGCCACGCGTGACGCCTCGAAGGCCTTGTGCCGTTCCTGCAGGCGCTCCGCCGCCTCTGCGGCCTCGCTTCCCGAGGGAGCGCCCGCGGACCGCCTCACCGCGCGGTGCCCGTCGGTCTCGATGGCTCCGATGTCCGCGAGCTGGTTGAGCACCGACTGCAGCTGCGTCACCGAGAGTCCGGTGGCTTGGCTGAGCTGGTCGACGCCGAGTGTGCCTCCGACGTCGTCGACGGCCTCGACGACCTGCTCGAGCACCTCGGCGTCGACCGCTGGGGCCCCCTGCAGGAAGCGTTGCAGGTGGATGTCGTCCGGATCGTAGAGGAGCGCGGCGGTCGCCGGCTCCCCGTCGCGACCCGCACGCCCGATCTGCTGGTAGTAGGCGTCGAGCGTCCCCGGTAGATCGTAGTGGATCACGAAGGCGACGCGAGGCTTGTCGATCCCCATCCCGAAGGCGACGGTGGCCACGACCGCATCGAGCTCGTCGTCCATGAACTCGGCTTGGATCCGCCGCCGCTGGTCCTTACCGAGGCCGGCGTGATACGCGCTTGCGGCATGACCATCGCCGCGGAGGCGTTCGGCGAGCTGATCTGCATGCTGCCTGGTGGCGACGTACACGATCCCAGGCCGACCGAGCTCGGGTAAGAGTTCGCGCAGACGCTCGAGCTTCTGCGGCTCGCCAGTCACCGGCTCCACCACGAGCCGGAGGTTGGGTCGATCGAAACCGTGCACGATCACCACCGGATCACGCATCTCGAGGCGCTCGACGATCTCGTCCCGGACGGGCCCGGCTGCGGTCGCCGTCAGCGCCAGCACGGGCGGCCCGCCCAGGGCGGTGCGGGCGGCGCCCAAGCGCAGGTAGTCGGGCCTGAAGTCGTGCCCCCACTCCGCGATGCAGTGTGCCTCGTCGACCACGAAGAGCGACGGCGGAGACGCTTGCAGCCGCTCCAGCGTGTCACCGCTGGAGAACTGCTCGGGCGCCAGGAAGAGGAACGCCACCGCGCCGTCGGCGACTCGGTCGAGCAACTCCTCGCGCTGGAGCTTCGTCAGCGTCGAGTTGAGCGCCGCGACCTCGCCGCTCTCTGGTCGCTGCTCGCGCAGCGCCTCGACCTGGTCGCGCTGGAGCGCCAAGAGCGGCGACACCACCAGGCTCATGCCACCGCGCAGCAGCCCGGCGACCTGGTAGATCGCAGACTTGCCTGAGCCAGTCGGCATGACGACCAGCACGTCGCGGCCGCCGGCCACCGCGGCGATGGCCTGCTCCTGCCCATCGCGCAGCGCCTCGAAGCCGAACGCGTCACGTGCCACGCGGCGGATGCGCGCCGCGTCAACCGTCCCCGTCTCTCGCTTCGCCATCGACGTTCTCCTTCGAGTGCCGACCGCGCAACGATACGCTCCGCGCCTGCCGCTCCCGGTCGCGGCGCGTCGCGAAGGCCAGCAGCACAGCGCCCGCGAGCGCCAGGCCGGCAGCGAGCCCGAACATCCAGCTCGGCCCCAGCCACTGGTATGTGAAGCCGCCATAGAGGCCGCCGACGAAGCCTGAGAGGCCCATCGCGACGCCCGTGAACAGCCCTTGGGCGGCGGCACCCGCCCCGGTCGGTGCGAGACGCTTGGCGTACGCTACGCCCGCGATCCACATGGCCCCGAAGGTCGGGCCGTGGAGCAGCTGGACCGCGAGGATCCAGCCGGGCACGGTGATGAGCGGGTAGAGCGCCAGGCGCAGCGCGTACGCCAGGAGCGACGCGATCAGGATGCGGCGGGCGCCGAGCCGCACGAGCAGGGTGCCGGCGAAGGCGAGGATCGGCAGCTCGCTCACCGTGGCGACCGTGATCCCGAGGCCGACCAGCGTGCGGTCGGCGCCGATCGCGCGCATGTAGAGCGGCAGGAAGTTGAGCGTCACCGAGAGGCTGATGCCGCCGACGAAGGCGGCGAAGAGGAAGGCGAGCCAGCGCACGTCCCGCACCATCGTGCCGATCCCGGACCCGAAGCGGCGGCGGACTCCGTCCGTCGCAAGAGGTATCCGGCGTGCCACCACGAGCGCCAGCGCCATCACCGCGGCGTAGAACACGAACATCCAGTCGATCCCGAAGCGATCAGTCACCCAGCCGATGGCCGGTGCCGCGGGGCCCCAGCCGTAGGCTCCCCAGATGCGTTGGCGCCCGTAGAGGTGGGACTTATCGCCGAGTGCCTCGAGCACCGCGTGATCGACGAGCGGCATGACCGGGGCGATGCTGAAGGCGAACAGCGCCACCAGCAGGGCGAGTGGCAGGAACGAGCCGGCGAGCGAGAGCCCCAACGCGAAGGCGATGGAGAGCCCGAGGGCGGCGGTCAGGACCAGGCGGTAGCGCCCGGTCGCGTCGCCGAACTCGGCCCACAACGGCGCGCCGATCAGCATCATCAGCGGCATGAGGCTGGCCAGAACGCCGATCTGGGAGGCCGTCAACCCGGCGCTCTCGTAGTAGAGCGACAGGAACGGCAGCACGGCCGCCAGCGCTGCGAAGTAGGTGAAGTAGAGCGCCCGGGCGGCTCGCATCTCAAGAGGCTACGCCAGGGGGACGGTGCTGGCATCCAGACGCACGTGCGCTAGGCTTTGTGGGTGGCTGAGCGTCCGGTGATCGAAGCCCTGGCAGCGCTCGGCGAGTTGCCCGAAGGGCTCGAGCTCGCCGGCGCCGATCTGGGCGGCTGCCGCTTCGAGGGGCTCGAACTCACCGAAGCATCGTTGCGCGGCGCGCGGTTCAGCGACTGCCGCTTCGAGCGCTGCGAGCTGACGCTCGTCGACGTGACCGACGCGACCATGCACGACCTGACCTTCGAGGCCTGCCGGCTGCAGGCCGTCGACTTCGGCGCCCTCGCCCGCGACCCGATCGGCATCTCGGTGCGCTTCGAGCGCTGCGACCTGAGCCTGGCCGTCTTCCGCGGCGTCGACCTGCGGCAGTGCGGCTTCGATGGCGGCGTCGCGCGTGAGGCGACCTTCGTCGAAGTCGATCTGCGCGGCGTGACGCTCGCTGGGCTCGACCTGACCGGCGCTGTGATCCGCGGTTGCGACTTGCGCGAGGCCGATCTGCGCGGCTCGACCGGCTACCTGCTATCGCCCTGCGACAACCGCGTGCGCGGCCTGCGGATCGACGTCGAGGGCGCC
>SKMG01000454.1 GCA_007121175.1 Trueperaceae bacterium
ACCATGATCAGCACGCGTCCCGCTACCATCTGGGCCGACCGTAGGTTCTGCTCGACCAGCAAGACGGCGATGCCGGCATCGACCAGCTTCCGGCACGCCGCGAGGACCCGCTCGACCACGACCGGCGCCAGGCCCTCGGAAGGCTCGTCCATCATCAGCAGTTGGGGGTTGGTGACCAGCGCCCGGCCGATCGCGAGCATCTGCTGCTCGCCGCCGCTCAAGCGGGTGCCGGACACGCGGCGGCGCTCCGCGAGCTCAGGGAAGAGGTCGTACACGGCGTCTGGCGTCCAGTCCTTACGGCCGTCGGTCTGCCGCTCGGTGATGAGCAGGTGCTCGTGCACCGACAACGAAGGGAACAATCGTCGACCCTGCGGCACGTACCCCAAGCCCTGACGCGCGACTTGGTGCGGCGGCCTCCTGGAGACGTCCTGGCCATCGAATCGTATGATGCCGCGCCGCCGGGGCGGACTCAAGCCGAGGATGGCGCGCAGCAGGGTAGTCTTGCCCATGCCGTTGCGCCCCAAGATGGCGACGCACTCGTGTCCGACGGACAGGTCTACACCCTGGAGGACATGGCTGGTGCCATAGTAGGCGTGCAGCCCCTCGACCGAGAGGACGGTGCCGCTCATGCTTCCAGCGTCCCCATGTAGATGTCCTGGACCGCCTTCTCTCGACTGATCTCGGCCGGCGTGCCCTCCGCGATAACCCGGCCTTGATGCATGACCGTGACGACGTCGGTGAGGCCGAGCAGGACCTCCATGTTGTGCTCGACCAGCAACACCGTGATGCCACGGTCGAGTCCGCCGATCAACGAGACGATGTTGTTGCGCTCCGTCGGCGACAACCCGGCGGCAGGCTCATCCATCATGACGATGCGCGGATGCGGGGCGAGCGCCATACCCAACTCGAGCTGGCGCTGCTCGCCGTGCGAGAGGTCCCTGACCGGAGCGTCGAGCTTCTCCGCGAGCGCCACCTGTTCGGCAACCTCGCTCGCCCGGTCGCGAACCGGCCGCAGGTTCCTCCAGGGCGCGAAGATGCCAGGCAGCTTGCGCGGGTTCGCCGCCAGCACCAGGTTCTCCTCCACGGTGAGATCGAGGAACAGGTTGGTGATCTGATAGGTGCGCCCGAGGCCTAAGTTGGCACGGTGGTGTACGGGTCGCCGGCTCACGTCGTGCCCGAACAGCGTGATGCTGCCCGAGTCCATGCCCAGCGTGCCGGTGATCAGGTTGAACAGCGTGGTCTTGCCCGCACCGTTAGGCCCGATGAGCCCACGCCGCTGGCCGGCCGGTACCTCCAGCGTGACCCCGGCTACGGCGCGGATGCCGGAGAACGCCTTGTGTGCGTTCGTGACCTCGAGCGCGACGTCTCGCTGCTGCATGGTTCGGTTCCTCAGCACGACCGGTGCGGCTTGGTTGCCGGGTTCCGCACCGTGGCAGGTGCGGAACCCGGCGAGCGAGCGCTACGGGAGTTCGATGTCTGCGCAGACACCGGGGGGATAGTCGCTCGAATCGGGCGGCAGGGCCATGTAGGCTTCCGGGTCGTCGACGTAGGGACCGAACTGGCTCACGTTGTCGATCGAGGCGATCGGAACGTTGACGAGTTGACCGTCTTCGCGGGGTCGGACTTCGCGGATGTAGATCGTCTGCACGGGGTTACCGTACTCGTCGAGCGTGAAGCCGCCACGCGGGGCGTCGGGCAGATCGACGTTGCGCAGCGCCTCGATGAAGGCGTCGCGGTCTTCGACGTTGCCGTCGACCGCCTCGGCCGCCCGCGCTGCCATCATCACGCCGGCGTACGCGTGCTCCGCGGTGGCTGCGGGGATGCGACCGTAGCGCTCCTCGTAGGCCTCTCGCCAGGCGACGAAGCGTTCGGTCTGGAGGCCCTCGGCATACTGCATCGCGCTCAGCATGCCCAGGGCGTCATCGCCGAGCTCTGGTAGCACGGTCGTGTCGGGGATGTTGGAGCCGCCGAGCAGTGGCATCACCTGGTCGAGTCCGAAGTCATGCCATTGGCGCACGAAGGTGATGACGTCTGCGCCGCCCCCGACGTAGAGCGCGGCGTCGACGTCGCGGGGCAGCGTCGCCAAGATGCTGCTGAAGTCGTCCACGCCAACCGGGTGCCAGATGCGCCTGACTTCCTCGCCGCCGGCGGCGCAGAAGCCGCGGATGAACCCGCCGGCCTGATTATGCGGGAAGGAGTAGTCCTGCCCGACGACCACGACGTTCGTGAAGCCGAGCTCCTCGGCGACGTACTCACCGAACGGGAACATCGGTTGCGCGCCCGTCCAACTCGAGCGCACCACGCTATGGGTCCGTTCGCGCATGGTGATGTCTTCGGGGGCGGAGTAGGCGACGATGACCGGAACGCCGCTGTCGCGCGCCCAGTCGACGACCGCCATGCCCTCGGAGCCGAGGACTGGGCCGATGATCACGTGCACGTCGTCACGTTCGTGCAGCGCGCGCACCCGCGTGACGAACTCCTCGACGTCGCCGCGTGAGTCCTCGACGAAGAGCTGGACCGGGCGGCCGGCGATCTCGTTGCCGAGCTCGTCCACGGCCATCCGTACGCCCTCCTCGAGGTAGCTGCCGAACGCCGCGAAGACCCCGGTGAAGGGCCCGATGACGCCGACGCGGATGGGTTCTTGCGCCTTGCCGAGGCCGAGCGCAACGATCAGCAGTGTGGTCATGACGAGCAGTGCAGGTGTCCTGATAGACATGTGTGGCACCTCTTTCAACGTTTCGGGCAGGGACGCGTCGGTGGCGAACCCCGAAAGTCCCGATCGATGTCGAATGACGCGTGGACGGGCGGCGTTCGGCCCGGACATGGGCGCTAGCGCCCTCGACTGATCCTCCATCGGTCTCGGTACTCGGCTCCTTTCCCGCACTCCGGCGTAGTTCATGGCTTCACGCGTGTGCTCCGAGCAGCCTCTACACCTCCCTGTCCGGCGCTCTGCCTACCTCGATGGCTGGGCCGCCGAGCGGTCGCTCCCGTCTCAGGCGCTGCCGGACGGCGCGAACGCGGCCAGTGATGCCGTCGGGCGCGAAGAGGATGGTGAGCAGGAAGACCAGACCGATGATCGTCATGTACCGCGGCGTGATCTGACTCACCACGGTCTGCAGCAGTACGACGATGGAGGTGCCGATGATCGCTCCGATCAGGCTGCCCACGCCTCCCAGGATGCTGACGACGAGCACCCAGACGCTGCGGAACAGATCCAGTGCACTGGGGTTCACCACGCCGGTGAAGTACGCGAAGAACACGCCCGAGATCGACGCCACCAGGCCGGCTACGACGAAGGCCAGGTAGCGGATGAGGGAGACCGGGTACCCGAGGGCTTGCATGCGCGTCGGGCTGTCTCGCACGCCGTTGAGCGCGAGGCCGAAGGGCGAGTTGATGATGCGGTAGAGCAGCCAGCCGACGAGCGCAGTGGCGCCGAGGATGAGCAGGTAGTAGTTCGCGGGCGACCTGAAGTCCACACCCAGAATGGTCGGTGCGCGCAGTCCCCCGATCCCGTCGAACCCGCCGGTCATGCTGACCCACTGGAACGCCACACCCCACACGATCTGGCCGAGCGCCAAGGTGATC
>SKMG01000030.1 GCA_007121175.1 Trueperaceae bacterium
GCGTTCATGGTGTGGCGCCTCCAGCGGCAGTCTCTCGGGCTGTGACGGCCGAGAGCACCCGGGCCGTCTCGATCGCCGCCATGGCGGCCTCGAAGCCCTTGTTGCCGGCTTTGGTACCGGCGCGCTCGAGCGCCTGTTCGATCGTCTCGGTGGTGAGGACGCCGAAGATCACCGGCTTGCTGGTGCCCTGGGCCGCGGCGGTCACGCCCGAGGCGACCATCGAGCAGACGTGGTCGTAGTGACTGGTCGCGCCACGGATCACGCAGCCGAGCGTGATCACGACGTCGACGTCGGAGCGATCGGCGAAGGCCCGCGCGACGATGCCGATCTCGACCGCACCCGGCACCCAGGCGACGGTGATGGCGTCGTCGTCGACGCCGTGGCGCCTGAGGCCGTCTACGGCGCCCTCGAGCAGTCGACGGGTGATCAGGTCGTTGAACCGCGAGGCGACGATCGCCACGCGGAGTCCGGCGCCGTCGAGGCGCCCTTCGAGGTGCTCCATGCTTCCATGATGGCACGCGACAGGGGCCCGCACCAGGCGGACCAGCCCACGATGCTGGGCCGCTCGCACACGCCGGCGCAGCGTTGCTTCCGCCTCAGTCGTCCGCCGGCTGCCGGATGCGGCGCTCGAGCTCCTCGAAGGTCAGGTTGGTGCCATAGGAGTACATCACCACGTCCTCGACCGACGTCTGCACGCTGTACGCGAGGCCGCCGTCTTGCAGCCGGGCCACGACCAAGTTCCAGCCGCGGCGCAGGTCGAAGTTCGCGGGCGTGCTGCGCAGCTGGACGTCGTCGGTGACGTAGACGAGGTTGAAGTAGCCGAACGGGTCGGTGAGCTCCGGAGGTGCTCGGAAGAAGATCGCGTCGAAGAGGCTGTCGTACCTGCCGCTGCCGCTGATGTCGTGGTAAGGCTGGAGCCAGGCGGTAGCAAAACGCACGCCCTCTCGACCCACCACGAACTCGTTGCCGATCATGAACGCCAGCGGGAAGGCGCCGCTGTTCAGCGCCCGCAGGTCGCGCTCTTCGGGGACCATGCCCTCGGTGGTGATCGAGAAGGTGCCCCCCACCATGCGCACCGACCCGAGCTCACGCGCCCCGTCGCCGAGATCGAGGAACAGCCCGAGCCGCATCTCGGTCGGTAGATCCACGAGTTCATCGATCTGCGTGCCGCTGACGCGCACGTTCTGCTGCGCGAACGCGAAACCGCAGAACGCCGCCAGGGCAAGAGCCAGCACGAAGAGTCGTCGCATGCATGTCTCCAATGTCGCTCGCCGCATTCCCGGCACGATGCTGGGCGGTTCCCGGCGAGGCGAGGATGCGTCGTGGCGAAATCGACGGCCGTGACCGACCGTCTGTGACGATGGCGGCCGTGCAGGTGCGCGTCCGCACGAACGCCTCAGCATCCACGTTGGGTATATCACACGGTCTGATGAGAGCGCGTGCCGCCTGCATGAAGGCGTCTCCATCACGCGCCGTACCCGTGCGGGTGCGCCTGCCGCCAGCGCCAGGCGTCCTCGACGATCTCGCCGAGCTCCGGTCGCCGCGGCTGCCAGCCCAGCTCGCTCCGGGCGAGCGATGCGTCCGCGACCAGCACGGGCGAGTCGCCCGCGCGCCGGGGCGCGACGCGAGTGGGCACCTCGCGGCCGGTGACCTGCTGCACGGTCGAGATCACCTCGGCGACGCTCGAACCCGCGCCATTACCGAGGTTGTACGCCTTCGCCTGGCCCGCCTCGAGTACCTCGAGCGCGCGCCGGTGGGCGTCGGCGAGGTCGAGCACGTGGATGTAGTCGCGCACCGCGGTGCCGTCTGGGGTGGGGTAGTCGTCGCCGAAGATCAGCACCTCGGGACGCACCCCGCGCACGACGTCGAGCACGATCGGGATCAGGTGCGACTCGGGTCTGTGGTCCTCGCCTCGCTCGCCACTGGCGCCCGCGGCGTTGAAGTAGCGCAGCGCCACCGAAGCCAAGCCGGTGGTGCGCGCCAGCCACTGCAGGGCGCGTTCGATCTGCAGCTTCGTCTCGCCGTAGACGTTCTCGGGTGAGAGCGTGGCGCCCTCCGGGATCGGCGTCCGCTCCGGGGTCCCGTAGAGGGCGGCGGTCGACGAGAACACCACGCGATGGACGCCCTCGGCGGTCACGGCCCGCAAGAGCGCGAGCGTGCCCCCTACGTTGTTCTGGAAGTAGCCGTGTGGATCGCGCATCGAGGCGTCGACCAGCGACAGGGCAGCGAAGTGCAAGAGCGCGTCGCACGGCTGATGCCTGAGCGCGGCTCGCACGGCCGCCTCGTCGGCCACGTCCGCCTGGACGAAGGCTGCGCCGGGGTGCACGGCCTGGCGATGGCCGGTGCGCAGGTCGTCGATGACCATGACCTCGTGCCCGCCCTCGATCAGCGCCTCGACGGTGACCGAGCCCACGTATCCGGCGCCGCCGGTGACCAGCAATCGCATCACACGGATGCTACCGCACGTGAGCGTCGTCGTCCGGCGCTGGCCGGACGCGAGCGCTCGCTGAGCGGGTCATACTGGGCGCTATGAGAAGCGCAGTATGACCCGCTCATACTGAGCGCAAGAGAAGAGCGCGGTACGACCCAGTCATACTGTGTTCGAACGGGAGGAGCCTCCATGAGCTCGCAGACCAGCACCAGCTCCGCGCCCACCACCACGAGCTCGCTGAACGCGGGCTTGATCTGGTTCGACGGCCGCATCGTGCCCGAGGCAGAAGCGCAGGTCTCGGTGCTCACCCATGCGCTGCACTACGGCACCAGCGTGTTCGAGGGCATTCGCGCCTACGAGACCGAGCGCGGCGCGGCGGTGTTCCGCCTGCGCGAGCACAGCCAGCGCCTGCTCGATTCGGGGAAGATCCTCGGCATGCTCCCGAGCTGGAGCGTAGACGAGATCGAGACCGCGATTCTCGACACCATCCGAGCCAACGAGCGCCACAGCTGCTACATCCGGCCACTGATGTGGTACGGGGCTGAGTCGCTCGGCGTGAACCCGGGCCGTAACCGGCTCCACCTGATGGTGGCGACGC
The DNA here is from genome assembly GCA_007121175.1 of Trueperaceae bacterium. GTDB lineage: Bacteria > Deinococcota > Deinococci > Deinococcales > Trueperaceae > CSSed10-48. The sequence continues at coordinate 3,030 of SKMG01000030.1, forward strand.
TGCCCTGGGGCGTGTACCTGGGCGATGACGCCGTGCGCAAGGGGGCGGCGCTGCTGACTTCGTCGTGGCGTCGCTCGTCGGGCGACATCATGCCGACCAAGGCCAAGGCCGGCGGGAACTACGTGAACTCGGTCCTCGCCAACGCCGAGGCGCGCGAGCTGGGCTTCGACGAGGCGCTGCTGCTCGACAAGGAGGGGTACGTCGCCGAGGGCTCGGGCGAGAACGTCTTCTTCCTGAAAGACGGCATCTTGTACGCGCTGGCGCACTCGGTCAACCTGCGCGGCATCACCCGCGACACGGTGATCACGCTCGCGCGCGACATGGGCACGCCGGTGGAGTCGACCATGGCGACGCGCGACGAGCTCTACATCGCCGACGAGGCGTTCATGGTGGGCACCGCAGCCGAGGTGACGCCGATCGCCTCGATCGACCGGCGGCCGATCGGTCGCGGCGAGGCGGGCCCGTACGCGCTGGCGATGCGCGAGCGCTACCTCCAGGTGGTCTGCGGCAAGCTGCCGGAGTACCACCACTGGCTCACGTTCGTGGACTCCTAA
>SKMG01000023.1 GCA_007121175.1 Trueperaceae bacterium
GCCCTGAGCGACTGGATGACGGTGATGACCAACACGATGGTGGTGACCGGGGCGAGCTGCGGGAAGGTCACGAAGCGGAAGAGCTGCCAGGGGGTGGCGCCGTCGACCTGCCCGGCGTCGAGCAGCTCGGTGTTGACGGTCTTGAGGCCGGCTAAGTACAGGATCATGACGTAGCCGACGTGCTGCCAGGTGGCGGCCGCGATGATCGACCACATCGCCAGGTTCGGGTCACCGAGCCAGCCGATACGGCGTGCCGCGGCCGGGTCCACGTCGAAGCCCAGCGACTGCGCGAAGCCGTAGAGGTGGAACAGGGTGCTGTTGATGAGCCCCTGACGCGGGTGGTAGATCCAGGCCCACACCAGCGCGATGACCACGAAGGCGAGGACCATCGGTAGGTAGTAGGCGATCTTGAGGAAGCGGTCGAAGCGCACGTTGCGGTTGAGCGCCAGCGCCAGCGCCAGCCCCAGCGCCAGCGGGATGGTGACGAACACCGCCACCCAGCGTAGGTTGTTCGACAGCGACATCCAGAAGACGCGGTCTTTGATCAGCCGCTCGAAGTTCGCAAAGCCGACCCAGTCCCAGGTCGGACTGATGCCGTCCCAGTTGGTGAAGGCGAGTGCCAGGGATGCGAAGGTGGGGTAGATGACCCACACCAGATAGAGGGCCAGTGGCAAGAGCAGGAAGCTCAGCGGGGCCAGACCACGGTGCCGCACGGCTCACCACCTCCTTGCGGCGCGCTCGGGTGGGGACCGGCCCGGGGGAGACCCCGGGCCGGAAGGAACGGGCGTCTGCTGTCCGCTCGGCCTAGTCGCGCTCGGCGAACACCCGCTCGGCCTCGCGCTGCAAGTCGGCCAGCAGGCGGTCGAGAGCGTCGGGGTTGGCCATGAACTCGACGAAGGCGTCCATGCCGCGGCCGGCGAGTTCTTCGGGCGTGTCGCGGTCGTAGAACTGCGCGATGACGTCGGCGCGTCGCAGGACCTCGTCGAGGCCCTTGCGTTGGGTGTCGGTGTAGAGCGCCGGGTCGACGTCGGTGCGCGGCACCAGCCTGCCGGCTTCGGTGATCCACAGTTCGGCGACCTCGCGCGAACCCAAGAACTCGAGGAACAGCTTGGCGTTCTCCATGTTGGCGGCATTGGCGGCGATGAAGTAGCCGTCTGTCGGTGCGTCTTCGCCAACGGGCAGGTCCGGATCGATGATGGGGAAGCGGAAGAAGTCGAAGTTCGCCTGCTGCTCCTCGGGGACCACGTCCATGATGAACTGACCCATGAGGTACATGCCAGCCTCGCGCTGGACCATGAACTCGGCCGCCTCCTGCCAGTTGTAGGCGGACGGGTTGTCGATGAAGCAGCCGGCGTCCATCGCCTGCTGCCAGTGGGCGAAGGTGTTGCGGACCTCTTCGCTCTCGTAGCTCTCGAGGCCGTCGAGCAAGCGGATGTGGAACTCAGGGCCGTTCACCCGCATGTTGAGGTAGTCGAACCAGCCGCCGGCGGGCCAGCGGAAGCGGGTGCCGATGGTGACCGGGATGTAGCCGGCGGCGTCGAGCTCGCGGCAGTTGTCGAGGAAGGCGTCCCAAGTCTCCGGGATCTGCAGGCCGAGCTCCTCAAAGATGTCGGTGCGGTAGTAGACGGCCCACCAGTAGTAGTGCGCAGGCACGAAGTAGTACGTGCCGTCGGTCTGCGACATGGCCTGGGCACCGGCAGGGTAGACGTCCTCCCAATCGGCGTCCTGCCAGACGTCGTCGAGCTCGGCGGCGAGACCGAGCCGGGCGAAGAAGCGCATGCGCTCGCCTGCGAACCAGGTGAGCACGTCGGGCGGGGGGCTCGCTACGAGGAAGGTGCGGATGGCCTGCTTGAAGGTCTCGTGCTCGATCTGCGAGTGCTCCACGCGAATGTCGGGGTAGCGCTCCATGAACATCTCGACGATGCGCTCGTCGAGCTCGCGCGGCACCGGATCCATCATGTAGGAGTTGTAGCGGAGCGTTCCGGACTGGGCGGCGCCCCAGGCCAGCGTGGCGGCCAGGAGCGTTGCGAGGGTGAAGATCGCGATACGGCGCATAGGCATCCTCTCTAGCGTACGTAGCCTGACGGCGCGCTGCCTGCGGCGCGCGCCGCGAACCCGTGTCGAGCCGGTCTATACCCCCTTTCCTCGCCGGCCGTGATCGGCGGCCGTGCTGTGGCGCGGCGCGTCCAGGGCGGGCGCCGCCGCCGGGCGCGCCGATCGGCGCGGAACCAGGCGTGGGCGGCTGCAACCGGTTGCGGCCACGACACGACAACACTGCTTCGCTCGATCATAGCGAGCACATGAGAAGGCTGTCAAACACCGTCGGGCAACCCGAAGCGCCTTCAGCCGAGGTCGTGCAACAGCGCCCTGACGGCGTCTCCTCGCACGAGTCCGCAGTACACCCCGTCCACCAGGACGCGCTCGGCGCGAACGCGCAGCGTCGGGTACTGCGGGTTGTGCGCTCGGAGCACGACCTCGTCCGCCTCGGGACGCTCGAGGTACTTCAGCGTGACCTCGCTCTCGTCGATGCGCAGCGCACAGATCTCGCCGTCGCGCCGCGGGTCGCGCCGCTCTAGGATGACGACGTCGTCGGGCTGCAGCAGTTCCGCCATCGAGTCGCCGACCACCCGTAGGGCGAAGCGCTCGCCGGCGAGTCCTGGTACCCGCAGTACCCCTTCGGCGTGCGCCGCGGGATCGCTCAACGGGCCGGCGGGGATGCTGCCGACGAGCGGCACGCCGGTGATGGCTGCGGGCAAGACGAGCTTGGGCGAGCGGCCCCGGCCCCGGCTCTCGAAGTGCACGTACCCCTTGCGGTCGAGCGCTAGCAGGTGCTGCTTGAGCGAGACGTAGTGGATCCCCAGCGTTCGGGCGAAGGCCGAGAGCTCGGGCATCTCGCCGGTGCGACGCTGGTAAGCACATAAGCGATCGAACACCTTGCGCTGTTGCGGTGAAAGGGACTCCATAGTCACCTTTATTATGAAGGTGTGAGACGCGCTTCTGTCAAGTCCCCGCGCGTGCCGAGTGGGCCCGCGGGGGACGCTCGCGCCGCATGACATGTGAGGAGCGTGAGAAGTCGCGTCGCACACGCGAAAAGGGGCTAGACACAGGCGCGCGGATATGCTACGTTTCATGTAGCGATTCCTTGGCTTTGGGGCCGAACCGTCCCCCGATGGCCAGCTGAGCTCGCCGCGACGCCACCAAGACGGCGCGTCACCACCTCCTCCAACTCCCCCGAAAGGCGAAGAATATGCTTCACACTTTCGATAGTCTCACCATCCCCGACCCGGCCGACATGCCCGACATCGTCCCGGCGGGGCTCGCCCTCCCCACGCGCACGCTCGAGCCCGATCAGGTGCTCTACGAGGCCGATCGTGACGCCAGCAGCCTCTACGTCGTCGACTATGGCGTGCTCAAGGCAGTGGTGCCCACCAGCCTCGGCCGTGATCGGATCGCGGACCTGTACGGTCCGGGTGACGTGCTCGGACTGGCCGCGTTGGACGGCGGCCGGCACCCCGAGACGGTGGTGGCCGTGCACGACAGCTCGCTCACGCCCATCGACCC
>SKMG01000181.1 GCA_007121175.1 Trueperaceae bacterium
GGGACCAGACCTTCGTGGCGGAGGGCGAGTACCTGGAGGTCGAGCCTCCGAATCCGCTTCGCTACACGTTCGGCATGCCGCAGTTCTCGCCGAACCGTGACACGATCTCGGTCGAGATCGCACCGGAGGGCGCCGGCTGCGTCGTCGGCTTCGAAGAGTCGGGGGTCGACATCGCGAGCGGGCTGCGCGAGCTCGACCCGGGGGAGTGCTCGGCCAGCGAGGCGGGTTGGCAGCAGGGCTTCGACCTGATGGAGGCGGCGTGGCGGTAGCGGGCGGCGGGGACGGTCGCTGGGGTACGGGCTCAGCGATCGGGCCGCCGTGCGTAGCCCGCGCCGCCTCGTAGTGCTCGTGGCCCGTCGTGAGGTCACATGTCGTCCGACGCCGAGCCCAAGGAGCCCGCCGCGTGCTGCCCGTCGATCGAGCAGACCTACGGCATGCCGGTCGAGCCGGACGAGCAGCACAAGGAGCAGGTCGCCATCCTCGAGGCCGAGCATGGGTTGGGGGAGGACGATGCTGTGGGCGACGGGGTCGGAGAGGCATCGGGGCGGCGCGCGAAGCCGCCGCGCTTGCTCGACGCGGTGCGGGATGCGCTATGAGCGCGCCGGTACAGCCCCCGGAGGAGCAGGCGTACCAACGAAGGGTGGTGCGATACGTGCGGCACCATGGGATGCGCCACCCGGCCGACTTGGGTGAGGCCGAGACCAACGGGGTCCTGACGCACTTGGCCGTGCGAGGCAAGGTGGCGGCGTCGACGCAGAACCAGGCGCTGGCGGCGCTGCAGTTCTTGTCCCGCCACGTGCTGCTTTGGCGAGGTAGGCGAGGTAGGCGAGTTGGGCGAGGTGGTGCGCGCGCAGGGCGCGGCGTCTGCCGGTGGTGTTGTCGCGCGACGCGGTTCGGTTGGTGCTTGGCCGGTTGAAGCGAGACCGGCGCCTGGTGGCCACGATGCTGTACGGCGCTGGCCTGCGTTTGATTGAGTGCTTACGGCTTCGGGTCCAGGACGTGGATGTGTACCGGTCCGAGATCGTGGTGCGGAACGGCATGAGCGCGAAGGATCGGGTGACGATGCTGCCGGCGTCGTTGCGGTCCCCGCTCGTGGCCCACCTTCGCGAAGTCGAGTGGATGCACCGTACGGACTCGGCGGCCGGTTGGGGGCGCGTGGTGTTGCCGACCGCGCTGGACCGGATGTACCCCAACGCGCCGGCCGTGTGGCGGTGGCAGTGGGTGTTCTCGCAGGCGAACCGCTGGGTGAACTGAGTCACGAAGGAAGAGGGTCGTCATCACGTCGACGCGTCGCTCGTGCAGAGGGCGGTACGGGAGGCGGTGGTAGCTGCCGGGTTGACGAAGCGGGCTACCTGTCACAGTCTGAGATTTTCGTTCGCCACCCACCTTCTCGAGGACGGGTACGACACTCTCCACTACGTGGGCGCCGCGGTCCTGGGACGGAGAGGCGTTCGCGAACACCTCCGCTCGCTGCTCGGTATCTTCGACATCGCCGCCGTGGATCGCGACGTCCTGCAGCGAGCGCTCGATACCAAGGGGTTCACCGATTATGAGGATGCCATCGTCCACGAAGCGGCGCACTCGGCCGGCTGCAACGCTCTCGCCACACGCGATAGAGCGGGCTTCCTGAAGGCCACCATGCCCGTGTTCCAGCCGATCGAGCTCCTGGCCGTGGTCGCGGTGAGAGCGGACTGACTCGACGGGTGCCTTCCGACGAGCTGTTCGAGCGGACGCACTTCGCTCGCCGCTCAACAGCTTTGCGATAGTTTGACGGCAGCCGACCGCCGGCGTTCCTCCATTGTGGGCAGTCCGGCCCGCGCAAGTAGCATGACGGTGGAGGTGATCACCATGGTCGACGTTCTCGAGGACAAGCGCGAAGCCATCGCCGACCTGTGTGCCCGGTACGGCGTCATGCGTCTCGACGTCTTCGGCTCCGCCCTGCGCGACGACTTCCGCCCGGGCGAGAGCGACGTCGACCTGCTCGTCGAGTTCGGTCCGCTCGAGGGGTACGCCCTGGTCGACGCCTACTTCGGCCTCCTCGATGATCTCCGCGCGCTGTTCGGCACGGAGGTCGACCTACTCATGGCCGATGCCGTGAGGAACCGCTACATCGCGCGCGAGATCGAGCGCACGAGGCGGGTGCTGTATGCAGCGTAACGCCGCTGCCTATCTGCAGGACGTCATCGACGCCTGTGACGCGATCGTCTTCGCGCTCTCCGGCGTTGCGTTCGACGAGTACCACGTTACGCGCCTGCTGCGATCGGCCGTGGAGCGCGAGTTCACGATCATCGGCGAGGCGGTCGCCGTGCTCTCGCGACTCGACCCACCGCTCTTCTCACGCCTCACGCACGGGCGCCGCATCGTCGACTTCCGCAACCAGCTCACGCACGCGTACCTGCATGTCGACGATCGCATCGTCTGGCTGATCGCCCGCGACGACGTGCCGGTGCTGCGCGCGGAGTGCGAAGCACTGCTGGCCGAGGTGGGGGACGCAAGCTAACACGCGCATCGAGTAGAACGCTGCTCACTCTGCGTCTGGACGCTCAGCTCATCGACAAGGCCAAGCGCTATGCACCCGCCACGTTCGCGGCGTGCCTGAAGCCCTCGACCCGGAAGAACGTGTGGCCAACCTCGGCAGCGACCGCATCTGCCCGCGACTCGTCCCGGAGATCGAGATCCTGCCCTGGCGCCGGTCGCAGGTGCTGGTCCTGCAGCTCCATCCGAGCAGGAGCCGGCCGCACCACCTGATCCGCGACGGACCGACCGCCGGAGTCTACGTGACGTGCTCGGGATCCGGAGCAGCGGGTGGTTGCCGGCTTCAGCGAGTAGGCATAGGCGGTGGGCATCGCACACCTGGCGCCCGTTCCTTTGGTTCGCACATGCCAGGTCATCGCCGGGCGGGCACCAACAACAGCCTGCAGCGGACGGCGCCTTCGCTTCGTGCTGGTCGACCGACCGGCACCTCGGGTTGACGGGCGTGCCGTTGGCGATCCGCGGATAGGTGCCGCTGGCGATCCACCGATAGGCACCGCTGAGGTCGCAGATCACGGTGGGCGCCGGCGGGGACGATCGTGTCTATGACGCTCCTCGACGCCTGCCTGGCGGTCCGAAGCAGGGGCGGGTACTGGTGGGGATCCGTGCAGAGCGCAGGTTCACGAGAGACGTCACGGAAGACGGAGCGCGAGGGCCGAGCGAGCGCACCTCGAGGACGTCCTCGGCTTCGAGACGGAGTCAGGGCGAACACCGCCGACGACTGCCGTCCGCTGCTCTTCTGGTACGACGCACTCGTCGACATCGACGTGCACCTTCGGAGGGACGCCGAGATGCAGGTCGAGGTGATCGACAAGGGGCACTTCGGCGGCCAGCAGGCGATCCCCGAACGGCGCTCGCCCATCCGGCGCGCAACCGGCCTATGACCGGCGCGGCGGCTGCACGATCGAGCTCCGGCCCGGCCGGTGTGCGGCCAGGCCCGAGCGATGAACGCTTCCGGGATGCGGTTCCGGGGCTCAACCCGCACGAAGGTGTAGGACACCAGGCACTCACCCGGCACGCCGACGGGCA
>SKMG01000284.1 GCA_007121175.1 Trueperaceae bacterium
GTCACCTGGCCGTGGAAGAGGTCGAGTTCACCGGCCTCGAACGACAGCAGCCGCGTGCCGTCCTCGGTGATGGGACGGAACACCACCTCGTCGACGTTGCCCCGCTCGCCCCAATAGTCGTCGAAGGCCTCGATCACCATGCGGTCGTCGCGCACCCACTCGACGAACCGGAACGGACCCGTGCCGACCGGGTTCGTGTTCCAGTCGTTGGTGTCGCCGATGTCGGCGGGCAGGATGTGCAGGCGCGCCAGCGCGTTCATGATCCAGACGTACGTCGGATCGACGGTGATGCGCACCGTGAGGTCGTCGACCACCTCGACGTCGCTGATGTTGACGTACAGGTTCCGGATCAGGCTCGGGTTGTCCTCGTCCCGGACCCAGTCGATCGTGTACTTCACATCCTCGGCGGTCAAGCTCTTGCCGTGATGGAAAGTCACGCCTTCGCGCAAGTTGAAGGTGATGACCGAGCCGTCTTCACTGAACGACCAGTCGGTGGCCAGGCGAGGCCGGTAGCCGAGATCCTTCTCGAACACGATCATCGGTTCCATCATCGTGTAGATGCGCTGGTACGAATAGACGTCGGTGACGAGCCGCGGATCGAGACCCGATGCCTCCGCGACGGTCGCGACCACGAGCCGCGTCTGCGCGAGCGCGACGCCTGCCGTGACCAGTAACGAGCCAATGACTGCGAGCGCGAGGTGCCGGATGCGCATGTCTGGTGACCTCCGTGGTGGTGTGACCACGCCGACGGCGCCGATGCCGCAGGTCGCGGAGCGGCGATCCTACCGCAGGGCTCGAGCGCCGGCGTGAAGCGCTCCCGGGGCACGGCTCCAGCCAACGCTCACCGGCGGTTCATGTCGCCTCCGTCGGAGGCCCGAGGCGTCGCCTCCGTCAGAGGCCCCAGGGATAGGTGGCCGGCGGTCGCGTCGACTCCGGTGCGACGCCGAGCGGATGCAGCGCCTGCGTCTGGTCGAGGTAGACGAACGCATCGTAGCGTTCCGGCAGTCGTGTTGACACGTAGTTGCCGTGTCGTTCAGCGCCGGGATCGTAGACGACTCCGATCGCCCGCTGGCCGCGCGGCTGGGCAGCAGCCTCGGGCAGCCGGTCGGTCAGGAGCAGGCCGTCCCCCTCGAGCGACTGATGGAGTACGTCATCCCATGATCCTGCCCGTGCAGGCGGCATCGCCATTCGCTCCATCGGCGCTCCCCACGAGCGGCCCGCGATCACGCTCCCGCGGTGGCTGCCGAAGCCGACCAGTACGACCGCGTCGCGACCGAAGCGCTCCCGCGCGAGCTGCCCGACGTTCACCATCCCAGCAGCCGCCATATCCGTCGCTCGGGCGTCGCCGATGTGGGTGTTGTGCTCCCATACGACCGCCTTGGCATGGCGCCCGTGACGATGCAGCAGCGCGGCGAGGGTCTCGTCCATGTGCCGGTCGCGGACGTTCCACGAGTCAGGACCTGCTCGCACCATGGCGCGGTAGTAGCGCTCGGCACCGACCGCGGTGCGGGCGTTCTGTTCAGCGTTGAAGCGCGCCTCGTCGTCATCGGGACGAGGCGACTGTCGCCGGCGCACGGTGGCCAGAAGATCGACGACCTCGTCCTCGCACGACTGCGGGACGAAGGCCGTCGAACGGGCGTACGCCTGCACGTCGCGCCCGAAGGGCTCGAAGCAGGCGTAGGCTTCGCGAGCCGCCTCGAGGGCTGCCGAGTCGTGATCCTCGAGGTAGCGCATGATCTCGGCCAGCGACGTCCACAGGCTGTACACGTCGAGTCCGTAGAAGCCGATCCTGCGTTCGGTCGGCAGCCTCTGGTTGTGGCGCCGGAGCCAGATGCACAGCGCCACGACTTCCCAGTTCGCCCACATCCAGGTCGGCCAGCGCTCGAAGGTGCGCAGCGCCAAGGCAGTGTCGGTACCGGCATCCGGATAGCCCTTCACGTGCCGGTTCACGACGTAGCAGTCTGGCCAGTCGCCCTCCACTGCGACGAACGAGAAGCCCAGCTCCAGCACCAGCCGCTGCGTGATGCGGCTGCGCCAGGTGTAGTACTCGGACGTACCGTGGCTGGCCTCGCCGAGCATGACGACTCGTGCGTTGCCGACCCGCTCGAGGAGCACGTCGAGATCGTCCGATCGCTGCAGTGGATGTGCCGCTTTCCGGACCTCGGCTCCCAACTCCCTAGCGGTTTCATCTGGTGAAGGCATCGCATTCCTCCTCCCGCGCCGGCGCCGCCCGCGACGCAGCGACGCGTCAGGGCACGGTCTCCAACGGGTTGTTCGGATCGCTCGCCCACGCGATCAGCGAGGCGTCGTAGAGCGCGACGTCGTCGAAGCCCATGAGGTAGAGGATGAAGACGATGTGTGCCGCGTAGTAGCCACCCCCGCAGTAGACGATGGTTCGGCGGCGGGGATCGAGCCCGAGCCTCGCGATCATCCGCGACAGCGCCTGAGGCGACAGGACCTCGAGCGACAGCACGTCGACGGTGTCGGGAGCGGGCAGATTGAGCGCGTTCGGGATGTGGCCAGGGCGCCCGTAGGCGACGACGTCGCCGGCATGATACGGCCACGGCAGCGCGTCGACGAGCGCCACCTCCGGATCGTCGATGGCTGCCCGAACCTCATGGGTCGACGCCAGCCAGCGCGGCTCGACGTTGACACGGAACTCGGCTGCCGCGACCTCCGGCGGCTCGTCCGCCAGCGGTTGACCGCCGTGGATCCACTGCCGTAGACCCCCGCTCAGCATCCTGACGTCCTCGTGGCCGTGGAGCCGCAGCGCCCACCAGAGCCGCGCGGCCCAGGTACCGCCGTCGGTGTCGTAGACGACGACCGTCGTATCGTTGCCGATCCCGAACCGGGCCATCGCCGCGGCGAACGCCGCCGAGGGCATGATCTCGGCCACAGGCCAGACGTCTTCGAACACGTTCACGAACACGGCGCCGGGGATGTGGCCAGCCTCGTACAGCGCACGGTCGAAGGGCATCCGCGCGTCGACGATGCGCACGCGCGGATCGCCCACCCGTGCCGCCAGCCAGGCCACGTCGACGAGTACCTCGGGTCGCGCATACGTGTCCCGCACGCTGAGCGGAGCCGTTCCCCGTCCCGCGGCAGACGAGGACCACGCGGCCAGAGCGGCCAGGACGGCGGCCGCGACGAGCGTGATCGTGCGCTGCGGAGCGCTGGAGCGTCGGCATCGGCGCATCGGCGTCACCAGAACCAGCCTAACGGGGAACGCCGCCGCTGTCCCGCGGGCTCATGCGAGGCAGTGCCTCGGGTTCGGGCCGTATGCGTAGCCATCGCCGAAGTCCTACGATGGCGTCGATGGATCTGATGAGCGCGGTGGATCTCATCCGTACCCGCGTGCCCGGGCTCGTGCTCGTGATGCTCCACGGCTCGTGGGCGAGAGGCGATGCCCGGTCCGGGAGCGACGTCGATCTCGCTCTCCTCGCCGACGCACCGCTGGAGCCCCTGGCGCTCTTGGGCTTGCAAACGGATCTCGAGCCGCTGCTGCAGACCACGGTGGACATGATCGACCTATGGCGCGCCGACGACGTGCTGCGCGTGCAGGTCATCGAGCACGGGCGCGTGCTCTTCGAACGCACGCGAACGGAGCGGGAGCACTTCGAGATGCGCTCGCTCGCTCGTTACGCCCGCCTGAACGAAGAGCGCTTCGAGATCCTCGAAGACGTGCGGCGGCGCGGGAGCGTCCATGGATGACGTGATCCTGAACAAGGTAGAGATCATCGAGCGCTGCGTGCGGCGGGTGCGAGAGGTGTACGGCGGCGACGTCGCAGGATTTCGCGACGACCTGACCCGCCAGGAGTCGGTGCTGCTCAACCTGCAGCGCGCCTGTGAGGCCGCCATCTCCCTCGCGATGCACCTCGTGCGCCTCGGCCGGCTCGGCATCCCGAAGACGAGTCGGGAGGCGTTCGACCTCCTCGAGGGTGCGTCGACCCTACCGAGCGATCTTGCCACGCCACTGCGGGCGATGGTCGGCTTTCGCAACGTCGCCGTGCACGATTATCGCCGGCTCGACCTAGGCATCGTCGAGGCGATCGTCGAACGGCATCTCGACGACCTCCTCGGCTTCGCACGGCTAGCGCTGCAGCACCGAGACGAGGGTTGAGGCCTCTGCCGAGCGGCGGCGGCCGGAAGTCAGCCTGCACGCGTACGGGGTCAACCCGCGCGCGGACGGGCGTCAGCCCGAACGTGGACGGGAGCGGACCGTACCGCCCACGGCCAGCGCGGCCGCGATGATCACCAGGTTCTTGATGATGTACTGCCCCTCCATCGTTGGCGCGAACGGCACGCGACCCGGCTGGAAGGTGACCTCGCTCAAGATGACCAGCGGCATGAACGCTCCCACCATCTGCAGGAACAGCAGCGCGATCGCGATCCGCAGCGTGCTCGGGATCAGGAAGGTGACGCCGATCGCCACCTCCCACCAGCCGATGATGGCGAGCCAGGTATACGCGTCGAAGAGCGGCATCCATGCCACGGTCGCGAGCACCAGCGGCTCGGCCGGCGAGAGGCCGAGCGGCTTGAGGAGGCCGAACCAGATGAACACGATCCCGAGCGTGACCCTGAGCAAGAGGCCGCCCCAACGTGCCATGCGCGTCGACACCCAGCGGTCGATGCGATCAAAGCGCACGAGGAGTTCGTTCCGGTCGACACGGTGGTGTGAAGCCATGCCTTACGGTACCGCGCGCCCTCAGGCACTCACGATGCCCAGGAAGCGGCTGGAGCGCGCGACGGCGCTCGTTCGCCCTTCAGGACTGCGGGCGCGGTGTGCGGCGCATCACCCAGAGGCCGGGGAGGATGCTGCCGGCGGCGCTGGCGGCGACGGTTGTGAAGCCGAAGCGCTCGTAGAGCGGCAGGTTGGAGTGCTCGGTGGTCTCGAGCCAGGCGGGGAGGCCCTCGACGTCGCAGCGCTCCAGGATCCGCTCCAGCAAGCGCCTGGCGACGCCCTGGCCGCGATACGCCGGATCGGTGCCGATCACCGCGAGGTACCAACTGGGGCCGGCCCCGATCTGCTTCGTGGCCGCAGTTCGGGTCGCGAGCGCCTGCCGTAGGGTGCTGCGGTCACGCCACAGCGAGCCGCCCACGTGGGCGAGCAGCGACAACACCCGCGTGCCCGGCGTGAGCAGCGTCGGCAACACCACCGCGCTCGGCAGTTGGCTGGGCTTCACGCCGGGCGGGTACCACATGGCGACGCCCGCGATCGTGCCATCGACTTCGGCCACGTACGACGTCGCGTACGGCAGGGCTGCGCGCAGCCTGCCCTCGGCGGCCGCTTCGGTGAAGCGAGTGCGGGTGCTCGGGTCGGCGAAGTACGACGCCGCAGCCGATCCATCGCCGAAGAGCGCTCGCTTCGTTGGCTCCTCGGCAAAGGCGCGCGCCAGCACGGTAGCCGCGACCGGCACGTCATGCGCCTCGAGCCGCCGCACCGGGGCGCTCGGCTTGGGCTTGTACTCCGGGGACGATGGTTCGGTGCTGTCGCGCAAGTGCTCGTGCATCACCGACGATGGTACCTGTGTGGCAGAGGCTGTGTCGACGAGGGCCGCGGGTGCTGCGGTCTGGGTTGGCACCGCTGCGCGGCGCCGACTGCCTAGATCCAGCGCGTCGGCCGAGGGTCGAGGGCGCGCCCCTTCCACGATCCCCGGCGCCGCAGGGTACTGGAGAACGAACCGACGGCGACGGCCAAGAACGCGACGATCGTCAGTGGGTAGAGCAGTGCCGGCCAGACCGGCAGCTTCAGGCGGGTGTAGACGAACAGCCAGTGGATGAGGGCGAGCGCAACGCTGGCGGCGAGCAACGCAGGCTCGACGCGGGCGCCCGCGGGCAGCGCCGGGCGGAGCGCGAGCAGTGCGATGGGAGCGAGGTGCGTGTAGGCGAGCCAGCCCCACACGAAGACGAAGGGCACGATCGCGTAGCCGAAGGCCGCGAAGAGGTTCTTGCGGAACCCGACGTACGCCTCGCGCCCGCTGCGGTACATGCGGCAGCGGACGATGCCGGTGGCGTCGAGGATGCGACAGGCGAGGCCGGCGCGTGCGACGCGCCGCGCCAGGGCGAGGTCGTCGACCACGCTCTCACGGATCGCCGCGTGCCCGTCGACGGCGTGGTAGGCCTCCGCGCGGAACGTCATGAGCTGCCCTACGGCGCGGGTGAAGGCCGGCCGGCGCCACACGAGTCCCGCGGCGAGTGGCGTGAAGCTGAGGAACGACCAGTAGAAGAGCGGGACGAGCAGCGTCTCGCCGAGCGTCCCGAGGACCTGCCGCGGCAAGCCCGAGAGCAGATCGGCCCGGCTCGCCTCCATCGCGCCGACGATCGCGCCGACGGCGTCGCGATCGAAGAACTCCGTGTCGGCGTCGGCGAAGAGCAGGACGTCGCCGCGTGCGGCGAGCGAGAGCTGATGGCAGGCCCAGTTCTTGCCCGTCCATCCGGGCGGCGGCTCCGCGCCGGCCAGGATGACGAGCCGGGGGTCATGCCCCTGCTCGGCCTCGAGGAGCGCCAGCGTCTCGTCTTCGGAACGGTCGTCGAGCACCAGGAGTTCGAGTCGAGGGTAGCGCTGCGCGAGCAGCGAACGGACACACGTGCAGACGTTGCGGGCCTCGTTGCGCGCCGGCACCAGAATGGAGACCAGCGGCGGCACGCTCAGGCGGCGATCCCGCGGCGGACGCAGCAGCACCGCGGCGTTGCTGAGCACGATGCACAACACCACGACCTGGAACGCGAGGATGCCCGCGAGCGGCTCGGCGGCAAGGGGCCGGAGGACGTCGAGCGTCATGTCGGCGCCCGTGCCCGGGCCCACCTCCTGCGAGGCGGCTGCAGGAGCTCGACGCGATGCTTCCAGAGGATGATGCCCGCCTGGAGCAGCAGTGCGACGACCATTGCCGGCGCGACCCAGAGCAGCACGCCGACCAGCATCGCCCCCAACGCGAGCGCCACCGCCCACGCGTCGGGCTCGATCAGCAGGGTCGCCGCTACAATGGCGACGACGGCGACGAGCGGGATCGTCCAGCCGGTCAGCCCGATCCAGGTGCCCAGCGTGACCGCCAGGGCCTTGCCGCCGCGGAACCCGAGGAACGGCGAGAACGCCGCGCCAGCGACCGGCAGCGCCGCGACCAGCGCCAGCGCGCCGCCGGACAGGCCGAACGTGGCCTCAGCAATCACGACCGGCAGCACGCCCTTGGTCACGTCGAGCAGCAGCACCGGGATACCCAGCGCCAGCCCGCCCGCGCGGAACGCGTTCGTCGCGCCAGGGTTGCCGTCACCGACCTCCCGCAGGTCTCGCCCGGCCAGTAGGCGAATGATCCACGCGGAGAAGGGCAGCGCGCCGCTCACGAATGCGACCAGCGACGCAAGCGCGGCACTTCCCAACAGGCTCGACGATGGCACGTCCACAGAGCGCCGCCTTCGAGATCATGCTACCGCGCACGTGGGCCCTCGGCCGGGCGAGCAGCTGCGCGGCCGGCCGAGCGCGTGGTAGCATCCGCCGTCCGTGGACGTGCTCTCCGTCGTGCTCATCGCCTTCGGTACGCTGGAGCTCCTCAACGTGCTGACGCTCTACCTCGCGCCCGGCTCCCGCCGGGCCAATGCGCTGGGGGTCTTCCGGGCCTTCGAGCAATCGAAGGCGGATCCCGAGGTCCACGCCCTGGTGCGGTACCTGGTCGACTGGGTGGCCGGCACCAAGTTGATCTTCATCGTGCTGCTCATCGGTATCATCATCACCGGGTCGCCTGCGACCAAGGTGTTCAGCGCCATCGCCCTCATGTTCTCGATCCTGACCTTCTACTCGCGCCTCTATCCCGCCATCACCGAGATGGACCGGGCGGGGCAGATCGTGCCGCGCGGCTACTCGCGCACTCTGGCGCTCACCATTGCGGGCTTCGTGATCGTGTTCGCCGTCGCGGTCGTGGTCTACCTGGTGACGGGCGCAGCAGGATGAAGCTGACCCCGGACTCGGTGAGGGAGCTCTGGTCGCTCACCTACAACACCAGCGGCGCACCCGACTGGTCGCACCTCTTCCCCTACTATCACGACGACATCGTCTTCCAGGACTGCATCCAGAGAGTCGAGGGGCGCACCGACTTCGAGGCACTCTGCAACCGGCTCGCGCAGCGCTGCCGCGAACTCCGCATGCGCATCCTCGACGTGTCGCAGACGGGAAATGTCATCTTCCTGGAGTGGGAGATGACGCTCATGTTCCAGCGCTGGCCCAGCTCGACGCTGCACGGCTGCAGCCGCTTGACCCTGGACGGGGACGGCCTGATCGTCGAGCAGCGCGACTACTACGACCTCTGGGGCGACATCTTCGACAACATCCCCCGGTTCGCCGCCATCTACCGCGCCTTCATGCGGCGGAGGTTCGGGTAGGCCGTGTTCACGTACCTCGCCGAGTACCGCATGGACGACATGAAGGCCATGGTTCGCAACCACCGCACGCCGCACCATCGGACCACGTCCTCGTTGGCGGGGAAGACGGTCGTCATCTCGGGCTCCACCTCCGGCGTCGGGCTGGCCGCCGCCGCGGAGGTCGCACGCTTTGGGGGGCGACTGGTACTGCTGGCGCGCGACGAGGCGAAGGCGCTGGCCGTGCGGGCGCGGTTGGAAGACGACTTCGGCGCCGACGTCTCGCACTGGCTGGCGGACTTCTCGCGGCTCTCGGAGGTCCACCAGGTGGCTGAGGCGCTGCTTCGCAGCGTCGGCAGCATCGACGTGCTCATCAACAGCGCCGGCCTCCACTCCACCCGCAGGATCCGTACGGAGGAGGGCTTCGAGCTCAGCTTCTGCGTCAACCACCTCGCCCCCTTCGTGCTCACGCATCGGCTGCTGGGCGGCATGCGGGCGCGCGGTGCGGGGCGCGTCATCCAGGTCAACTCCCAGGGCCACCGGTTCGCCGGCCTCGCGCTCGACGACCTGGCCTGGCGCCGGCGGATCTACACCGGGTTGCGCGCCTACGGCGCCTCGAAGACCGCCCAGCTGCTCTCCGTGTGGGAGTTCGCGGAGCGGCTCGAGGAGAGCGGTGTCACCATCAACGCGATGCACCCCGGCGAGGTCCGCACGGCGATCGGCAGCAACAACGGTCCGCTGTACCGCGCCTACCAGCAGCGCGTGCTCAAGCGCTGGCTCGGGGACCCGCGCGTCTCCGGCGAGTCGCTGCACTACCTCGCCGCCGCACCGGAGCTCGAGGGCGTCTCGGGCCGCTACTTCAACCGCACCCACTGCGAGAAGCCTGCACCGCACGCGCTCGACCGGGTGGTGGGCCGGCGCCTCTGGCAGCAGACGCTCGAGCTGACGGGGTTGGCCGATGACCTATGACGTCGTGGTCGTCGGCGGCGGGGCCGCTGGCCTGACCGCCGCGGCCTACGCCGCCCGAGCGGGACGGAGCGTGGCGCTGTTCGAGCGGCAGGCGCGGCTCGGCGGCGTGGTGCAGTCCGTGGAGCGCGACGGGTTCGTCTTCGACCTGGGCCTACGGGCGATCGAGAGTGCGGGCATCGTGCTGCCCATGCTCGAGGAGCTCGGGCTGCGCCTGGACTGGGTCCGCAGCCCGGTGTCGATCGGGATCGAGGACCAGATCATCCGCGTCGACTCACGGGCGTCGCTCGAGGACTACCGCGGTCTGCTGCGGCGCTTCTACCCGGGCAGCGCAGATGGCGTCGACCGGATCCTCGCTGTGATCGAACGGATCATGCGCGACATGGACGTGCTCTACGGCATCGACAACCCGCTGTTCAAGGACCCCGCGCGCGACCGCGCCTACCTGTTCGGGACGCTGCTACCGTGGATGCCGCGGTTCCTCGCCACCATCGGTCGGATCAACCGCATGTCCGGCCCGGTCGAGGCGCTGCTCGAGGAGCTGACCGACGACCCGAGCCTCAGGAGCATCGTCGGCCAGCACTTCTTCCGCGCCACCCCGGCGTTCTTCGCGATGAGCTACTTCAGCGTCTACCTCGACTACCTCTATCCGCGCGGCGGCACCGCGGCGCTGATGCGGCTACTCGAGAACTTCGTCCGCGAGCAGGGCGCCGAAGTGCGGACCGAGCTGCCGATCGTCGCCGTCGATCCCGAGACCAGGGAGGTCACCGACCGGGAAGGCGGCGTTTGGGGCTACCGCAGCCTGATCTGGTGCGGCGATTTGAAGACGCTCTACCGGTCCATTGTGATCGGCGCCTTCAGCGATCCACGCCTCGCCCGGGCGGCGGTGCGCCGTCGCGAGGAGCTGGAGGCCTGCTCCGGGAGCGACTCGGTGCTATCGCTCTTCCTCTCGGTCGACGAAGACCCGGAGGCCTTCCGGGCCGTCTCGGAGGGGCACCTCTTCTACTCGCCCGATGCTCGCGGTCTGCATGACCTGCGCACGCGCGGCCTGGCCTCGCTACTCGCCGAACTCGGGGACGGAGAGTTTCCGCTCGAGGGGCTGACCGCATACCTCGACGCGTTCTTCGCCCGCACCACCTACGAAGTGTCGATCCCGGCGCTGAAGGATCCGTCGCTGGCGCCGCCGGGGAAGACGGGGCTGATCGTGAGCAGCCTGTTCGACTTTCGCCTCACCCGCCGCATCCGGGAGGCCGGCTGGTATGACGCCTTCCGCGAGCACGCCGCCGACGCCATGATCTCGGCGCTCGCGGCCCGGCTCTACCCAGGGCTGGGGGTGAAGGTGCGCTCGCACTTCATGACGACGCCCGTGACGATCGAGGAGTGGACCGGCAACAGCGATGGCGCCATCGTCGGCTGGGCCTTCGACGCCCCTCGCATGCCGGCGGTCCACCAGATGCAGTGGGTCTCCCGCTCGGTGCTCACGCCCATCTCCGACGTCCTCCAGGCCGGGCAGTGGGCCTACAGCCCCGGCGGCCTGCCGATGGCGTTCCTCACCGGCAAGTTGGCGGCCAACCGCGCACTCGCGCGGCGCGGGCGGTGAGGGCGGGCACCGCAGGAGGGCGGTGCTGCGAATCGTAGCGTGGGAGTGCTGCGAACCGTAGCGTAGGAGTCGTGCGAATCGTAGCGTAAGAGTGCTGCGAGTCGTCGCGTAGAAGTGTTGCGAATCGTAGCGTAGAAACCTGGCGTTTCGTCGTGTTGACAAGCGACAATTCGCAGCATAGCCTTTCACCATGACCCTCAGGAGCGGAGCCGTGTACCTGCCTCGGGTGGTCGATGCGGAGCTCGACGTCCTCCTCCGAGGTGCGCCAGCCATCGCCCTGGAGGGTCCGAAAGGTGTCGGAAAGACGGCCACGGCAGTTCGGCGGGCGAAGCACGTGCTCGAGCTCGACGACCCCCTGCAGTGCACACTGCTGGAGGCGGATCCGGAACGCCTTGCGCGTGGTCCGCACCCAGTGCTGCTCGACGAGTGGCAGCGGTTCCCGCGCTCCTGGGACCTGGTGCGCCGCAGTGTGGACGCTGACTCGCGTCCGGGCCGCGTACTGCTCACCGGTAGCGCCGTGCCGGTCGGCGTGCCGATTCACAGCGGTGCGGGCCGCATTCTGACCTTGCGCATGCGTCCGCTGTCGCTCGCCGAGCGGCAGTTGGTGGCGCCGACGGTCAGCCTCGCCGCCATGCTCACCGGTGATCGCCCTCTGGTCACCGGCACTTCACCCTTGTCGCTGGTCGACTATGCACAGGAGATCGTCGCTTCGGGTTTCCCCGCCATTCGAGGCACCTCGGGGCGCGTACGACGCGGGTTGCTCGACGGCTACATCCAGCGCGTAGTGGCACGCGACTTCGCGGACCAGGGCAGGAGCGTGCGGCAGCCAGAGGCGCTGCTCGGATGGCTACGGGCATACGCTGCGGCGACGGCCACCAGCGCCAGCTACCAGTCGCTGTTGGACGCCGCCAACCCCGGTGAGGCTGAGCGCCCCGCCCGGTCCACTGTCGTCGCGCAACGTGCGGTCCTCGAGCAACTCTGGATCATCGATCCGCAGCCGGCATGGCTGCCGACGCGCAACCCGCTCACGCGGCTCGGTCAGGCGCCCAAGCACCACCTCGCGGATCCGGCCCTTGCTGCGCGCCTGCTCGGCGTCGATGCCTCCGCGCTCATCGACTCACGCGTCGAGCTGTTCGGCCAGTTCTTCGAGTCATTCGTCACGCTGGCCGTACGCGTCTACGCCCAGCCGGCGGAGGCACGCGTGCTGCACCTGCGAACCAGGAACGGCGACCGCGAGATCGACCTGATCGTGGAGCGTGACGATGGCCGCGTGCTCGCTATGGAGGTGAAGCTCTCGCCGGTCGTGCGTGACGAGGACGTGCGGCATCTGCACTGGCTGCGCGAGCGGCTCGGTCGCTTGCTCTTGGATGCGGTCGTCGTAACCACCGGCCGCGAGGCGTACCGCCGTACCGACGGCATGGCGATCGTGCCTGCGGCCCTGCTGGGGCCGTAGCGGCTTGGCAGCGACGGGCGCCACCCGGTCCAGTAGCGACGGGCGCCAACCCGCTCCCCCCTCATCCACACCCGGCGCAGCCGCCCCCTGCCCCGGCTGCCAGCCGCCGCTCGATCTCCTTCGAGGTCGGCGTGACCGCGAGTCCGCCGAGAGCGGTACAGCGGTGTTCGCGCGGCATGCGCTCCGCGACCTCCTTGGCGGCGTCGATGACCTCGTCGAGCGGGATGAGCGGATCAAAGCCGGAGAGCGCCATGTTGGCGCACATCAGCGCGTTGCTGGCCGCGAGGACGTTCTTGCCCAGGCAGGGCGCCTCGACGCGGTTGGCGATCGGGTCGCAGATGAGACCCAGCATGCTCTGCAGCGCCAGCGAGGCCGCAGCGAGGGCCTCGTCCCGACTGCCTCCGGCGA